>PKZO01000054.1:32137-59627 GCA_003133125.1 Acidimicrobiaceae bacterium
GGTGCGAAAGATCCACGGCCGCGTGCGCTGGGGCGAGGTGCAGCGACTCTGCTACTTCGGTGCGGGTATGGGGATCGCGGCGATGGCCCTCGCCGAGGTGCTCGCCGGGTCCCACTCGCGCACGAGCGACATCGTCGCGATCGTAGCGACGATCCCCATAGGTTTCGCCGTCCTTATGAACGCGTCGATCGTGACCTCAGTGATCCAGATCGGCACGCCCAGCGACAAGCGGGCCTCGATGTACACGCTGCTCGCGCTCATCCCGCTCGTCGTGGGTCCGATCAGTCAAGAGTCCGTTGGTCTGCTCGCGGACCATCTTTCGGTGTCTTGGGCGCTCGGTCTGGTCGCCGCGGTGACGATGCTCGTCAACGTCGTTATCTCGCATCGCCCGATGAGTCGACACTTCGACACCCTCGACAACGCCGAGAACCCGTTCGCGGTGAACGAGATGGCGTCCCAGCGAGGCGCTCACCGATCACGATTGCACGCCGAGCACTGGCCCGAACCGATCTAGACGTCGCGTGATCGTCCAGCGGCGACTGGGACACTGGTGTCCGGGGGCATGATCTGTGGACTCTTCGTCATGAAATAAGTTGTGATGGGCGCCTTCGCCCGACCAAAGGAGGAACGTGCCTTACTGCAAACAGTGCGGGTCCCTCGTCCAAGACGGACAGACGAACTGTCCTCAGTGCGGGCGAGCGACGAGCGCGAGCGTCGCGGGCGTTGGACCCATGCCGGGGCTTAACCGGACCGAGTTGAACTCGGTGGGTGCCATGGCCCTCGCGGGCTACGGATGGCGCGTGCTCGGCTACGTCATCGACTCGATCATCCTGGCGGTGGTGATCTCGCTTCCCCTGCGCGTACTCGACGTCAACGTCTACGCCTCCGCCGGTGTCGTGGCGATCCTCACCTTCGCCTACGGCGCGCTCACACTGACCTACATGCCCGGCCAGACGTTCGGCATGAAGGTCGCGCGAGTGCGCTGCGTGGGCGCGGGCACCAACACCACCATCAAAAGCGCGCAGGCGATCAAGCGCACCGCGCTCTTTTGCCTGTTGGGTCTGATCGGGAACCTCTACCACTTCACCAAGTACGTCCACCCGACCGTCCACCAGAGTGCGATCGAGAGCCGCCACCAGCTCATGAGTCTGATCTTGGTTCTGCCGCTCTACCTCGACCTACTCTGGCCGCTGTGGGACAAGAGGAACCAGACCCTGAGCGACAAGTTCGCCGACACCGTGGTCGTTCGACCGCCCTCCTAGCGAAGCTATCCCTCGAGACGACCCAGGATCGCGCTCGCCATTCGTTGGGCCGCGCATGGGTCAAAGGCGAGAAAGAGCGACGGCTCGACGAGTTCGAGTTCCATCAGCGCCCAACTGCGCTCGAAGCGCACGACGTCTACCCGCGCGTAGAGCAGGTCACGCCATTCGAGGTCGCCCAGCATACGTTCGGCGAAGACCAGCGCCTCCTGCTCGGCCTGGGCGTTCTTCAGCTGTTCGAGGCGAAACAGTGCGTCGCGCTCGGGCGCGGGGGTGTTGAGCATGGCCCCCTTGGTCATGGCGTGACTGAAGGCGCCGGCAATGAATACGAGCGCGCGCTCGCCCCACTCGTCGACCGAGGACACGTAGGGCTGGATCAAGACGTCACGACCCAACCCGTGCAGTCGGTACACGTGCTCGCGCGCCTCGTCGAGTTGGCTGGCGTCGTAGCGCGCGGCGTCGATCGAACCGGCCCCCACGCAAGGCTTGACGACGAAGTCACCCGAAGGAAAGACCGGCGTCTCGCCCACATCACAGAAGAAGGACGGCACGATGCGGTGTCCGGCGTTACCTAAGTCTTCGAGGTAGTGCTTGTCCGACGAGTACTCGAGCACGTCGTAGGGGTTGAGCAGTCGCGGTACCGCCCTCGCCCACTCGAGGAACTCGTCGCGTCGCGACGAGTAATCCCACGTTGAGCGCACGATCGTCAGGTCAAAGCGCTCCCAGTCGACCGAGTCGTCATCCCAGACCGCGAGCTCACCTCTCAGCCCGAGCTCTTCGAGCGCCGCGAGCAGCAACGGAGAATCCGGGTCCACGTTCGCCCCACGAAAGCGCGAGGACGGACTGGTATCGACCCCGACGCAGGTCGCGATGCCGATCAGGCTCACGGATTGAATAGCAACGTCGCGTGTTGGGCCAGGGTCGCGATCGGTCCGGGCCAGACGCCAAAGACCAGCGTCATCGCCACGCCGAGGCCAATCACGACGCCCGTCGCGCGCGGCACGGCGACGCGAACGGCGTCCACGGGTTCGTCGGAGTACAGGGCCATGGCCCAGCGCAGATAGAAGAAGGCCGCGATCGCCGCACTCAGCAGCGCGATCAACGCGAGTGGACTTCCGCCCACGTCGATCGCGGCCGCCAGCACCGAGTACTTCGCGTAGAAGCCGGTCGTGAGCGGCGCACCGAGTTGTGAGAGCAAGAGCACCGCCATCGACGCGCCCAGCCAGGGCTGGCGTCGCGCGAGTCCGCGGTAGGCGTCGATCGAGTGGTTCTCGTCACCCATCCCACCCACCAGGGTGACGACCGCGAACGTGGCGACGACGGTCGGCGCGTAGGTCATGACGTAGAACAAGGTTCCCGCCACCCCGCGCACGGTGCCCGCCCAGACGCCGAGCAGGATGAACCCGGCGTGGTTGATCGACGAGTAGGCGAGGATCCGCTTGGCGTTGCGCTGGATGAGCGCGAGCGACGCTCCCACGACGGTGGTGAGCACGATGAGCACCCACAGGATCGGTCGCCAGGTCTCCATCTGGGTACCCAGGGCCGAGATCACCACGCGCACGAACGCGGCGAACGCGCCAACCTTCACGATCGAGGCCATGAAACCGGTCACCGGTGTCGGCGCGCCCTCGTAGACGTCGGGCGACCACATGTGAAACGGCACCGCCGCCACCTTGAAGGCGAAGCCGACGATCAACAATGCTCCACCCGCGTAGAGCAGGCCCGGGTGCAACAAGACGTTTGACGCGAGGAAGTACGAGATCGTCGTCAGGTTCGTGGTGCCCGTCGCGCCGTAGACGAGTGCGGCGCCGTAGATGAAGATCGCCGACGCGAACCCGCCGAGCAGGAAGTACTTCAACGCCGCCTCCGCGGAGGTCTTGCGATGCCGGTCAAAGGCGACCAGCACGTAGAGCCCGAGTGACATTATCTCGAGTCCGAGGAAGATCACGATCAAGTCGTTCGCCTGGGCCATCAGGACCGCGCCCGCCGAGGCGGCGAGGGCGAGGATCTGGTACTCGGCGCCGCGCACGCCCTCGCGCACCGCCCAGTCGTGCGCGACCAGGCTCGCCATCAACAGACTGATCGCGATGACCCCGGTCGCCACCACGCTGAAGCCGTCGAGCACGATAGCGTGGGCGACCGTCGTCGAAGCGCCGGCCTTGTCGATGCATCGCCACTGGAAGAACGTGACCACGAGCACCGCGAGTGACGCGCCACACGTGACCGCGGTCGCCCACACCTGGGTGACCTTGGTGCGCAACAGGGCAGTGAGAAAGACCAGGAACAGCGACGCACCAAAGAGGATGATGACCGACAGGATCGTCAGGTAGTGGATCGAAGGCACGACAATGGGGGCGCTCACTTGGTCACCCCGCTCGGCGCGACGTGCTGGATCAGTTGCTGCACTGAGGGGGTGATGCGGTCAAGCACCGGTCGCGGAAAGACACCGAGGGCGACGATCAACACGACGATCGGCACCAACACCCAGCGTTCCTTGGTTGAGGCGTCGGGGATAGAGGCGTTGGCCCCCACGGCGCGGCCCTGGAAGACGCGCTGGTAGGCCCAGAGCAGGTAGACCGCCGCCGCCACGACGCCGAAGGCACCCACCACCGCCCACCAGGCGTGCACCGCGAAAGTGCCGATCAGGATCAGGTACTCGCTCACGAAGCCCGACAGGCCCGGTAGACCAATCGACGCCAGCATCACGACGGTAAAGACCCCCGCGAGCACCGGCGCGGGACCCTGGAGGCCCTGCAGGTCCGCGACTTGGTAGCTGCCGCGACGGTTCTCGATGAAGCCGATGATGAGGAAGAACCCGATCGTGATCACGCCGTGGTTGAACATCAGCAACACCGCACCGACGGTGGCGATCTTCGAGCCCGACATCACCCCGAGCGTGATGAAGCCCATCTGGGCGAGCGAACTGTACGCGACGAAGCGCTTGAGGTCCTTGGCGACGCAGGCGAGCATCGAACCGTAGAGGATGCCGATCACCGCCAAGGTGAGCAGCACCGGACGCACGTCGGCGAAGGCGAGGGGGAACAGTCCCACGGCGAATCGCAACAATCCGTAGGAGCCGAGCTTGGCGAGCAGCGCGGAGAGTTCGATCGAACCGGCCGTGGGCGCTTCAGCGTAAGTGAGCGGCGACCAGGTGTGCAGCGGCCAGATGGGGGCCTTGGCGGCGAAGGCGATCGCGAAAGCGACGAACAACCAGATCGCGGTCGAGTGGGTCATGGACGTCGAGGCGAGTACGCCGTAGGCGAAGGTGAGGACTCCCCCGGTCTGGTGCTGATGGGAGAAGCCAAGGTACAAGATGCCGATCAGCAAGAACGCCGAGGCGCTGAATGTGTAAATGAAGAACTTGAGGGCGGCCTTGTTCTTCTCCTTGCCGCCCCAGCCCGCGATGATGAAATAACACGGCACGAGGGTGAGCTCGAAGAAGATGAAGAACTCGAGCAGGTCGTGGGCGATGAAGCTGCCCATCGTAAGCGACGTGAGTACGAGCAACCACGACACGAAGGCGGGCTCACGGCGCTTGTCGCGACCGCCCAGCAACGCGAGCAGTACGACGATCGCCGTGAGTTCTACCATGAACAACGAGATGCCGTCGAGCGCGACGTCGTAGGCGAGCCCGAAGGGCGCCGACAACACGTGGCGAGTCGCGAAGTCGAAGGTCTGGGCCCCAGCGACGTGGCTGTTGTAGAGAAAGAAGATCACGACACCGATCGCCATCTCCACCGAAGCGCTGGTGACCGCGATCGCGTAGGCGAGACCCTGCTTCGAGCGCCCGAGGGCCGCACCCGATGCACCCAACAACGGCACGACGAGCAGCGCGGTGAGCCAGAGAGAAGAGTGCATGGCTATCCGACCCTCGCGACCAGGTACACCACGATCACGGCGAGACCGAGGGCCATCGCGAGCGCGTAGTGGCGCACGAAGCCCGACTGGATCTTGCGCACGCCCTGAGAACTGCGTCGTATGCCCACCGCGAGACCCATAACGCCCCCGTCGATGACCTCGTCTTCGATGACGGCGTCACTGAAGACGGCCAGATCCTCGAGCGGACGTCCGATCGTCGCGTCATAGAAGTTGTCCCAGTACCAGACCTGCTCGAGGAACTTCGGCGTCAGCTTCTCGTCCTCGTAGCGGCTGCGCCAGATCGAGAACGCCGCCGCGAGACCGATCAACGCCGCGGCGATGTCCACCGCGGCGAGACCCCACTGGCTGAGCGTGCTCTGGCTCGCGATCGGTGCCACGTACCCGAACGTCGAGCTGAGGAAGTTCGCCAATGAATCGTGGTGCACCCACGGCAGGGCGAGGGCCCCGCCAAACACCGAGAGCACCGCCAAGATCACGAGCGGGGTGGTCATGACCCAGGGAGATTCGTGGGGCTCGTGACCGTGGGTCTCCTCGCGGAAGCGCTCGGTGCCGCGAAAGGTCAGCACGAATAGACGGCTCATGTAGTACGCGGTGAGGATCGCGGTCACCACGGCGAGAACCCACAGGACCTTGTTGTGCGCGAACACGTTGGTCAAGACATCGCCCTTGGCCCAGAAGCCCGCGAAGGGAGGGATGCCCGAGATGGCGAGCCAGCCCACGAGGAACGTCGGATACGTGAGCGGTAGGAACTTGGCCAACGCCCCCATCTTTCGCAGGTCCTGTTCGCCGTTGAGCGAGTGGATGACCGAACCCGAACCGAGGAAGAGCAGGGCCTTGTAGAACGCGTGGCCCACCATCAGAAAGATCGCGGCGCCGTAGGCACCCACGCCCACGGCGAGCACCATGTAACCGATCTGGGACACGGTCGAGAACGCGAGGACCTTCTTGATGTCCTTTTGAGAAGTCGCGATCGTCGCCGCGACGAAAGCGGTGACCCCACCGATCACCGCGATGGTCATGCGTCCCGAGGACGACAGCGCGAGCACCGGCGACATCCGCACGAGCAGGTAGACCCCCGCGGTGACCATGGTCGCGGCGTGGATCAACGCCGAGACCGGCGTGGGGCCCTCCATGGCGTCGGGCAACCAGTTGAACAACGGGATCTGTGCGCTCTTGCCGGTAGCGGCGAGCAGCAGCGCCAGCACCACGAGGGTGGCGACCGTGGGGGTGAGCGTACCGGCCTTCTCGAACACCCCGAGATAGGTGAGGGTCCCGGTGCGCGAGAACAACAAGAACATCGCCACCAGCAGTCCGACGTCGCCGACGCGGTTGTAGATGAAGGCCTTCTTACCCGCCGACGAGGCCGAGTCGCGATCGAAGTAGAAACTCACGAGCCAGTAGGAGCAAACTCCCACGCCCTCCCAGCCCACGAAGGTGAAGACCAGGTTGTTGGCGAGCACGAGCGCCAACATTGAGAACACGAAGAGGTTGAAGTACAGAAAGAACTTCTTGTAGTCCTTCTCTGCGTGCATGTAACCAATGGAGTAGAGGTGGATCAGCGTGGAGACGCCCGTGACGAACAGGCACATGGTGATCGAGAGCGGGTCCACCAGGAGAGCGGCGGGCACGTGCAACGTGCCGACGTCGATCCAGTTAAAGAGCTGAACGGTGACCTCGCGATCACTGCGGTGCAACAACAGCACGAAGTCGATCACCGAGGCGACGAAACTGAGGCCCACCACGCCGGTCGCCACGAGGCCGATCTGGGACTCGTTCATGTTCTTTCCGTTGAGCAGCACCACCGCGAACCCGAGCAGGGGCAACAGCAGTATCAGCGTCGAGATATGCGCCATCTCAGCCCTTCAGTTCCGATAGTTCGTCCACCGAGGTGGAGGAACGGCGTCGAAACACCGCGACGACGATCCCGAGTCCGACCGTGACCTCGGCGGCGGCGACGACCATCACGAAAAAGACGGTGGCCTGTCCCCCGACGTCACTCAGCGTGCGCGCGAAGGTCACGAAGGTCAGGTTGACCGCGTTGAGCATCAACTCCACGCACATGAACATGATCAGCGCGCTACGGCGCGTCATCAGACCAAAGGCCCCGATCCCAAAGAGCACGGCGGCGAGCACGAGATACCAGGCGGCGGGCACGTTCATTCGTCCACCTCTTCGGTGAGGACCGTCCGCTCGCGTCGCGCGAGCAGTACCGCACCCACCACCGCGATGACGAGCAGCGCGGCGGTGGCTTCGAAGGCGAACAGATACGTGGTAAAGACCGCGGTCCCGAGTTGGCGCACGTTGGCTTGACCCGTCGCGAGCGCGGTCCCGACGGTCGAGACCGACTTGACGCCGGTCACCCAGTGCGACTCGGCCATAAGCGCGATCAGTCCGCCCACGGTGATCAGGACCCCGAGGGCGGCCAAGGGGCGCTGGCTCACGAAGGGCTCCACGTGGACGTGCTCTTTGCGATCGACACCGAGGAACATGATGACGAACAGGAACAACACGACGATGGCGCCCGCGTAGACGATGATCTGGACCGCGGCGAGGAAGTCGGCCTGCTGGGCGACGAAGGCGACCGCGACGCCGAACAGGGTCATGATCAGACTGAGCGCGCTGTGTACCGGATTCTTGTACGTGATGACACCGAGCGCGCCGACGAGGATCAGTATCGCCGCGGCGACGAACACCAGGATGCTCGGCCACGCGTAAGAGATGGTGACGGCGCTCACTGTTCTCCCCGATCGCCCTTGGAGCGGCGCGGCATCTTCTCGCGCGCGTTGCGCATCATGCCCTGGAGCCCGCGACGGTCAGCCGGCACGTCCTCGGGCTGAAGGTGACGATAGAACACCTCGCGTATCTGTTTCGAGCCAGTCGCCTCGTCATCGCGGTTCCCCGACTGGCCCCCCTCGGCGGCGCGAACCCCCGCGCCGAGGTCACCGGTCCACTGCACGACACCCTCGAAGGCGGCGTCACCCGAGGGCGAGGTCGCGCGCATCCAGCCGCCAGTCATCGCGGCTTCGCCCTCGCGCCAGTCCTCCCAGGGCAGGCGCTGGGGGAAACCCTGGTCGTCGACGAGCAGTTCGGCCTTGGTGTAAATGGCGTCGGCGCGATTGGTGAAGGAGAACTCGAACATCTTGGATTCGGTGATCGCCTGGGTGGGGCACGCCTCGACGCAGAGGTCACAGTGGATACAGCGCAAGTAGTTGATCTCATAGACGTAGCCGTAGCGCTCGCCCGGGCTCACGGGGTGGTCGGGCGGATTGTCCAGACCGCGCACGTAGATGCAGTTCACGGGACACACCCCCGCGCACAGCTCACAACCAATGCACTTCTCCATCCCGTCCTCGTAGCGGTTAAGGACGTGACGCCCGTGTTGGCGTGGTTGCTTGGCGCGCTTGTGCTGGGGGTAACTGGTCGTCACCCGGGGACGCCCGATGTGGGCCAACGTGAGCTTGAAGCCGCCGAAGAAGGAGAAGGGACTCGCCATTACGCCTCCCCGTCACTGAGCTTGCGAATGACGTGCCCGGGTATTGGTCGTTCGCCGACCGTCGGGAGCACTCGCTCGGGACCGGACTCTCGGGTCTTGCCCAGTTCGAAGGCGCGCGCGAGCACGACCCAGGCCACGAGCACGGCGCTCACCATGAGTGCACCCCAGCGCCACGAGATGAGAAAGCCCGCCACGATGAGCATCCAACCCAGGCTGAGCGGGATGAGTCGCTTCCAGCCGAGGTCCATGAGTTGGTCGTAGCGAAAACGAGGCAACGCCGCGCGAAACCAGATGTAGCAGAAGCAGAAGATCGAGGTTTTTATGAGGAACCAGATGATCGGGAACACCCACTTGAGGTGCGCGATCGGCGGCACCCAGCCGGCCGGGCCCCCGAAGAAGAGCGTGACCATGATCGCCGACATGGTGATGGTGTTCATGAACTCCGCGAGAAAGAATATGGCGAAGCGAAACGAGGAGTACTCGGTGTGAAAACCCCCGACGAGCTCGCTCTCCGCCTCGACGACGTCAAAGGGCGGACGGTTGAGTTCGGCGGTGATGGCGATGAGAAAGATCGCGAAAGGCACGAAGCCCAAGCGGATCAGGTTCCAGTGCCAGATGCCGCCGCCCTGGGAGAGCACGATGTTGTGCGTGGTGAGCGCCCCGGTGACCAGGATCACCGTGACGATCGTCATGCCGAGCGCGGCCTCGTAACTAATCATCTGGGCGCTCGCGCGCACCGAGGACAGGAGTGGGTACTTAGATCCCGAGGACCATCCCGCGAGCATCACGCCGTAGACCGAGATCCCCGACATCGCCAGCATCAAGAGGATCCCCATTGGTGGGTTCGCCATCTGCAACAACACCACGTGACCCGCGATGTGCAACGTACCGCCAATGGGCACGATCGCAAAGGTGATGAACGCCGGGATCACGACCAGGTAAGGCGCGAGTTTGAAGACGAAGACGTCCGCCTCGGCGGGCACGAGGTCCTCCTTGCCAATCAGCTTGAGTCCGTCGGCCAGGGTCTGGAACAGTCCGAAGGGTCCCCAGCGCTGTGGTCCGATGCGGCTCTGCATGTCCGAGATCGCCTTGCGCTCGAACCAGATCATGACGATCACCGCGCCCATCAATGCGCCGAAGCCGACCAGGATCTTTATCACCACGATCAGCGCGACGACCCACGTGACGCCGTGCAGGAACAGCGGGTCCGAGGACGCGAGAAGCGAATTCATCGCGACTCCAATCGAACTTGGCTGATGACGCTCGTGGGGTCATAGAGCACCGCGACCGCGTCCTCACCGGTCGCGCTCTTGGTCCCGAAGACTATTTCGACCGAGCCTCGTGCGACGCCTTCGTTGAGTTCCACGGGTAGACGAACGTTGCCCGAGGCGCCGGTCACGCTCACGATCGCGCCCTCCTCGACGCCAAGACGGTCCAGATCGACGTGATTGAGCCCCAACGTGGTCGGCTTGACCAGATTGTGCAACGAGGGCGATCCGCCCATCGCGACGCCGCGGTCATAGAGGCGACGCGACACCACGAGGCGAAGCGAGTACGAGTCAGCGAGGGGCACCTCGAGGGGCTCGGCGTTGGCGAGATCCTCGAGGGTCGCGCACCGAGTGTGCACACTGCCCTGGGCGCGCTCTTCGACAATCGCGCCGGTGTAGGAGGCGAGACCCACGCTCTCCGCTGAGCGGATACCGGGAAACGCCATGGGGTCGAGCGCGTGGCGAAGTGACGAGGCGTCGCTTCGACCAACGACCGCGCCGTCGTGGACCTCGTCGTTCATCACCGAGAGCGCCGGGTAGCCCGTGGTCTCTTCGATGGTCTTGGCGGTCTGCTCGACCGAGCTGAGACCAATGCTCTGGCCCATCTGTTCGGCCAGTTCGGCCGCGATCGCGACGTCGGGCCAGGCCGATCCGGGCGCGACGATCTTGGGCGTGACGGCGGTGACGCGTCCCTCGATGTTGGTCACCGTGCCGCTGCGTTCGTGCGCGATAGCGGCCGGGAGCACGACGTTCGCGTAACCAAGCGTCGCTCCACCGTGTCCGGTCACGGCGATCACGTCCGCGTTCTCGAGGGCCGCCGTGGCGCCCTTCACGTCGGCGACGTTGCCGAGCAGACATCCACCGAGGATCACCACGGCCTTCTGGTCGCCACGGCGAAGCGCCTCGAGTTGGGCGAGGGTGTCAAGGCCCTTCGCCTCGGCGTCGTAACCCCGACCCGGACGAAGCTGGGAACCGAGACCCATGTCGAGCGCACCCGCCACGTTCGAGCGCCGCAGCGCGACGAGGAACCTGGCGTCAGGGTAACGCTCGGCGAAACGGCGAATCGCGTTCTCAATCACGCGAGGGTCTTCGGCGAAGTTCGGACGCCCCACGACGAACACGACGCCCTCCCCACTCTCACCAATGAGCCGTCGTGCCTCGAGCAACTCTTCGTTGCTGAAGGCGACCCCGGCGGGGGCGTCAGCGTGGTCGGTGATCGAGCGCGCGCAAAGGTGCGCCTCGCCGGGTCGCACCACGAGTGAGACGCGCGCGAGCGAACGCAAGGCCGAGGGCCCGAAGGCAAACTCGACGATGGCGCTGGTGCCACTCACCGCACCCTCGCGCAGACGAAGGAAGAGGATCGGCAACTCCTCGCGCAGGTCACCGGTCAAGGTGACGATGGTCTTCGCGCGCGCGGCTTCGTCGATGGTGGCCTTGGTCAGAGCTTGGAGCAACACCGGGTCGAGTCCGTCGCCGAACTGGGCGTCGAGGTTCTCCGTGCCCAGCACGCCACGCATGAATCGCTCCCAGGCGAACGCACCCTCGTTGGTGAGTGACGCACCGCCAATGGCACCGACGCCGCCGGGCGTCGCACTCGCGTCACGCAGAATCGCGGAGGCCGCGCCAAGGGCCTCGCCCCAACTGGCGGGCTCGAGTACACCTTTCACGCGCACCAGGGGCGTCGTG
The DNA here is from genome assembly GCA_003133125.1 of Acidimicrobiaceae bacterium. Classification (GTDB taxonomy): domain Bacteria; phylum Actinomycetota; class Acidimicrobiia; order Acidimicrobiales; family RAAP-2; genus RAAP-2. The sequence continues at coordinate 43,723 of PKZO01000054.1, forward strand.
ATGCGCGTCGCCGCGGAGAGGACGTCGGTGGACTCGGGGTTCTGGTCGATCGAGTCGAGCGTGAAACGCCCCTTGTCACAGAGCCACCCGTGGTTCACCGGATCGCTGTCGACCCCGAGCACGCGGGTGAGTCGGTTACCCGAGGACTGGACCGCGATTCGACAACCCACCGCACACGTGGTGCACGTGCTCTCGACCTGTTCGAGGTCCCAGGGTCGGGCACTGAACCGGTACGGCTTGGCCGTGAGGGCGCCGACCGGGCAGATCTGGACCGTGTTGCCCGAGAAGACTGAGTTGAATGGTTTGTCGGGTGAGGGCGCCACTTCGATGAGGTCGCCGCGGCCCGAGAAGGCGATCTCGGTGTCGCCCGCCACTTCGGAGGAGAACCTCGTACAGCGTGCGCACTGGATGCAGCGCTCGCGGTCCAAGAGCACCAGCTCACCTATCTCGATGGGCTTGACGAAGTGGCGCTTCTCCTCGATGAAGCGGGTCTCGCCCGATCCGTGAGCGAGGGTCTGATCCTGGAGCGGGCACTCGCCACCCTTGTCACAGACCGGGCAGTCGAGGGGGTGGTTCGCGAGCAGGAACTCGAGCACGCCGTCTTGGGCTTTCTTCACCTTCTCGGAATTGGTGCACACGCTCATGCCGTCGTTGACGTGCAGGTAGCACGCGGGTTGCAGCGTCGCGCCACGCGGTCCTTCGACTTCGACGAGGCACATGCGGCACATTCCCACCGGCTCCATGCGCGGGTGGTAGCAGAAACGTGGGATGTACTCACCCGCTCGCTCGGCGGCGTCGATCAGCAGTTCACCGGCCTTCACCTCGATCTCTCGACCGTTGACGGTGATGTTCACCGTGGTGCGTATGACGTCAGTCATGGGGACACCCTCCGTGAAGCACGTGCGCCTTGAAATCGTCGGGGAACATCGAGATCGCCGAATGCACCGACGACGGTATCGAGGAACCGAGCACGCAGATGGTGGTCTGCTGGGGCGGCCAGGAGAGTCCGGGCGCGATGTTGTCGCACAGGTCAAGCAGGAGGTCCATATCTTCCATGCGACCACCGCCGTGCTCGAGGCGGTACATCGCGCGCTCGATCCAGCCCGAGCCCTCGCGACACGGCGTGCACTGGCCGCACGACTCGCGCGAGAAGAATTTGGTGATCCGCCACGCCGCTCGCACGACACAACTCGTCTCGTCTAAGACCACGACCGAACCCGAGCCCAGCATCGAACCCTTCTCGCCCACTTCGTCTTGACCCATCGGTAGGTCCAGCAGGTCCGGACCGAACCAGGGCGCCGAGACCCCACCGGGGATGATCGCCTTGACGGCGCGGCCGCCAATGACACCCCCGCCGAGCGCCGGGTCGTAGATCAGGTCACGAAAGGTGTTCTTCACCATCTCGATCTCGTAGACGCCCGGATTGTTCACCCGACCCGCCAGGGCGAACAGCCGGGTACCCGTCGAACGACCGACGCCGAGCGCGGCGAAGGCCGCGCCGCCGTTGTTCACGATCCAGGGCAGGTTCGACATCGTCTCGACGTTGTTCACTACCGTCGGTTCGCCGTAGAGTCCAGTGACCGCGGGAAAGAACGGTGGCTTGATGCGCGGAAAGCCGCGCTTGCCTTCGAGTCCCTCAATGAGCGCGGTCTCCTCGCCGCAGATGTAGGCGCCCGCTCCCGGGTGCACCACGAGGTCGATCGAGAAGTCCGAGCCGAAGATCTTCGATCCCAGCGCGCCCTCTGAGTAGGCGTCGTTGACCGCCTGCTGGACGCGCTCGAGACCCAGCGCGAACTCGCCGCGCAAGTAAATGAAGGCCTGGCTCACCTGCAACGCGTAGGCGGCGATGATGACGCCCTCGACCAACTGGTGGGGATCGCGTTCGACGAGGAAGTGGTCCTTGAACGTGGCGGGCTCGGACTCGTCGCCGTTCACCACGAGATAGGACACGGGGGCCTTGCGCAACATCGACCACTTGCGCCCGGCGGGAAAGCCCGCGCCGCCTCTTCCGAGCAACGACGCCGCGTCGACCTCGGCGGCGACCGCTTCGGGGAACATCGTGAGCGCCTTTCGAAGTGCAACGTACCCGCCGGTCTCGAGGTAGCGCGTAAGCGTGTACGAGTCGGCGTACTGCGCTCTCGAGGAGACGATGCGTGGAGAGTCGAGCATCGCCATTACTTGGCCTCCTCGGCTCGCTGGGCTCGAGCGGCGGACGAGCGCGCGCGCTGATCGACGATCTCCTGGCGCGCAGCACGCAACCCGCCGTTTCGACGGACGCGGATCAACGTACCGTGACTCGGTACGTCGTGGTCGAGCTTGCCCTCGCGAAGGTCGTCCACCAGGGTGTCAAAGGTCTCGGGCGTCGTGGTGCGCACGTAGCGATGATTGACCTGCACGCAGGGAGCCTTGTCACAATCGGCCAGGCACTCGGTCTCTTCGAGGGTGAACAACCCATCGCTCGAGGTCGATCCCACCGCGCAATCGAGCTTCTGTGAGGCGTGCTCCAAGAACTCCTCGCCGCCCGCCAAAAGACACGCGATGTTCGTGCAGACCCCGACGACGTACTTGCCAACTGGCTCTAAGTGGTACATGTCGTAGAACGCCGCCGTGCCGCGCACGTCCGCACTCGTGGTGCCCGTGAGTGAAGCGACCTCTTCGATGCCCGCTTCGCTCAGGTACCCGTCCTGTTCTTGGGCGAGGTGCAGCAAGGGCAACATGGCCGAACGCGCCCTGGGATAGAGCGCGATGAGCTCCTCGGCGCGATGACGGATATCAGGCTGGAAGTGACTCATCGATCGACTTCTCCGAGCACCGGGTCCACGGTCGAGACGGTCGTGATGGCGTCTGAGACTGACCCGCCGCGCATCAGGAGCGGAATGGCTTGCAGGTTCACGAAGCTCGGACCGCGCACGTGCAGCCGGTAGGGCTTGGAGCTCCCGTCTGAAACCAGGTAGCAACCAATCTCGCCGCGCGGAGACTCGACGGCCGAGTACACCTCGCCCACCGGTACGTGGAAACCTTCGGTGAAGAGCTTGAAGTGGTGGATCAGCGCCTCCATCGACTCGCCGATGCGCGCGCGCGGCGGCGGGGTGACCTTGGGGTCCTGACTGCGGTAGTCGCCGCTCGGCATCATGTCCGCGCACTGGCGCACGATGCGGATCGATTCGCGAATNNCGCAAATCCCACGCCACCCCCGTCGAGCGCAGGACCGGACCGGTGACGCTGAGTGAGAGCGCCTCTTCGGCGGTGATGGGAGCGACGCCCACCATGCGCTCGCGAAAGATCGGCTGACCAGTGAGCAACTGGTCGTATTCGTACGTGCGCTCGTCGATCGTGTCACAGATGACCGTGACGTCGTCCTTCCAGCCGTCGGGTAGGTCGGCCGCCACGCCACCGGGGCGCACGTAGTTGAGGTTCATTCGAAGACCAGCGGTCTTCTCGAAGAAGGCGAGAATGATCTCCCTCTCGCGAAGTCCGTAGATCATCATCGAGGTGGAACCGAGGTCCATNNCTTCTCAACCGCGAGCGAGTAGTTCAACTCGTTGATCACCGGCGACAGGTAATCCATGCGCGTAACGTTGGTCGCACCCTGGATGTAGCTCAGTTCCTCGCCCGTCTTTTCCATCCCGGTGTGCAGGTAGCCAATGACGGGCTTGCAGCGAAGGACGTACTCACCGTCGAGTTCGAGCATGAGTCGCAGCACACCGTGGGTGGACGGGTGCGAAGGGCCCATGTTGATGATCATGGTCTCGTCGTCGCGGCGCTCGACGTCGATGGAGTTGGGGTCGATGTGCAGGTCGTTGCTGCGAAGCACCGCACCGATCTCTCGGCCGAGCTCGTTCGTCGCGGTGTTCTCGCGGCGCTGTAGCTCTTGCTCGCCCTCGGAGGTCTCAGCGACGAGCAGCTCGTCGCGTTCGATCGCGCGTACGGTCGGTTCGCTCATCGCGGTCCCGGCGCTTCCTTGAACTGCACGGGCACGTTGCCCACGCCGTAGTCCTTGCGCAGGGGGTGACCCTCCCAGTCCTCGGGCATCAAGATGCGCGTCAGGTCGGGGTGGTTCGTAAAGATGATGCCGAACAGGTCAAAGACCTCACGCTCCATCGCTTCGACACCCGAGTAAAGCGCAAAGAGCGACTCGACCTCTGGCTCGTCGTCGCCCGCTTGGACTCGGATGCGAACACGTTCACGCTTGGAGAGGCTGAGCATGTTCGTGACGACTTCGAACCGGGTCGCCACCACGCCCTCGGGCAGCGGACGGTCCATGTGGTTGAGGTAGTCGACCCCGCACACGTCCACGCACATCTCGAACCCGTCGTTCTTGAACGACTCGACCAGCGCGAAGTACTGCGCACGTGTGGGAAAACACGCCAGGTCCGCGGCCAGACCATCACTGGTCAGTACGCCTGGGGGGGCCGTGGGAGCAAGGGAGGTCACTTCGGCGTTCCCACCCTCACCGCGACGGGTACCTCTGGAGTCCAGAGGTTCTGCGCATCTTCGACGTGCGTGGGACGACCTTCGCTGCGACGCTGCATGATCTCACCAGTGCGGATCTGCTCGTGCAACGTGAGGATCGCGTGCATCAGGGTCTCGGGGCTCGGTGGACAACCCGGTGCGTACACGTCCACCGGCACGATCTGGTCGACACCCTGGACGATGGCGTAGTTATTGAACAGGCCACCGGTCGACGCGCACACGCCCATCGAGATGACCCACTTGGGTTCCATCATCTGGTCGTAGACCTGACGAAGCACCGGGGCCATCTTCTGCGAGACCCGACCAGCGACGATCATGAGGTCGGCCTGACGCGGTGAGTTGCGAAAGACCTCCATGCCGTAGCGCGCGAGGTCGAAGTCCGCCCCGCCCGCGGACATCATCTCGATCGCACAACACGCGAGACCGAACGACGCCGGCCACACCGACGCTCGACGCGCCCAGCGAACCAGGTCTTCGAGTTGGCCCGTCAGGAAGTTGTGCTGGAGATCCTCGAGGCCCACGCGTTAAGCCGCCTGTTCGGGGTCTTGACCAATGCGCACAATGGTGGAGGAACTCGTGCGAGCCGGCATGCCGGGCGTGAGGTGCTTGACAGGACCCCACTGCAGCGCGCCCTCGCTCACGAGGAACACCAGGGCGCCAAAGACGGTCACCGAGAAGGTGAGGACCTCGATGAGTCCAAAGACGTGCAGCTGGCGAAACACGACGGCGAAGGGGTACATGAAGACCACTTCGATGTCAAAAATCACGAAGATCATCGCGACCAGGTAGAAACGGACGGGGAATCGCTGTGGAGGCTCGTTTTCGGGGACGATCCCACATTCGTAGGGCGCGCGCTTCGCGTCCGTGGGTCGCTTGTGCGGCGCCAACCAAGCCGATGCCACAAGTGAACCCGACGCAAAAAGCACCCCGAGAATCAGGAGTCCCAGTAGGGGTAAGTACTGGTCCACCGAACCTTTTTATCAGACTTGAACAGACCCGAGGTTGCGGAGCCCCGGGACCAACGGCCTAGGCTCGTCGCGTGGCAAAACTCAACGACACCGTGTCGACGAACACGAACTACGACGTCGTGATCGTGGGCGCCGGACCGAGCGGCTCGGCGTGCGCCTACTGGCTCGCCAAGGCCGGATGGTCGGTGTGCCTCGTGGAGAAGAAGACGTTCCCGCGCGAGAAGACCTGCGGCGACGGCCTGACGCCGCGCTCGGTCTACCAACTCCAGGAAATGGGCCTCGAGCGCGACGTCGCCCAACACGGACACCGCTACAACGGGCTTCGCGCCTTCGGCTTCGGGGCCTCGTTGGCCATGAACTGGCCCGATCACCCCAAATTCCCCAACTACGGCTACACGATCACTCGTTTCAATCTCGACGGCATGGTCGCCGAGCACGCCGAGGAACTCGGCGCGGCCTTATTAAATGGTGTCGAAGTTGTAGACCTACTTGAACCCAGCGCGTCTCTGTGCGAAGGGCTGATAGGCGCCCAAGGCGTCGTCGTCAAAGAAAAGGACACCGGCACCGTCGCCGAGCTGCGAGGCCGCTACGTGGTCGTCGCCGACGGTCAGAACTCGCGGATCGGGCGCGAGATGGGCGTCACGCGCAACAAGGCCTGGCCCATGGGCATGGCGTTGCGCGGTTACTACACGAGCAGTCGTCACGACGAACCCTGGATCGACTCGCACCTGGACATTCGTGACCCCCAGGGAAAAGTCGTGCCCGGCTACGGCTGGATCTTTCCCCTGGGCGACGGCCGAGTCAACGTGGGCGTCGGCCTTCTGTCGACGGGTGGTGCCTGGAAGGGCGTGAACACCACCAAACTCCAGGAGTACTTCGTCGCCCAAGTGGCCAACGCGTGGGGACTCAACGACGAGACGTGCTGTGGACCGCCGACCGGTGGACGACTTCCGATGGGTCTCGCGCTCGGGCCCCACGTGGGCGCCAACACTCTCACGATCGGTGACGCCGCGGGCGCGGTCAATCCATTCAACGGCGAAGGCATCGCCTACGGCTACGAGACCGGTCGACTGGCGGCGAGTGTCGTGGGCGAGGCACTTTTCGCCAACGATCCCACGCTGCTCGCCCACTACGACGAGCTACTCGAGGAGGCCTACGGCGACTACTACAAGGTCGCTCGAGCCTTCGTGCGCGTCATCTCCGAACCGCGAATTCTTTCTGCGTGCGTAGGGGCGGGACTTCGTATCGAGCCGCTGATGAAACAACTGCTCGAGATCATGGCCAATCTCATGAGCAACGATCGCAGTGGTCCGGCCGAAGTTGGTTACCGAGCCCTCGTGCGCCTCGCCGACGTGGTACCCGAGCGCGCCTACCAGATGCTTCTGGGCGGATTGGGCGAGGACTGAGAACTACTCAGCGCGGCGCAGTCTCGTAGAAATCCTCGCCGCACCGTGGGCCGCCACCAGAAGAGCACCCAACATCGCCAGTCCAAGGACGATGAGCAGGACCGGTGCCACGTGGTTCGTCGAACCAACGACGGTGAACGAACTCGGCGACGAGCTCGACTTCGCCGGTGCACCGAGGACCGTGCCCGAAAAGAACCACGGCGCGTTCGCCGCGATGGAACCCCACCAGGTGAGGATGCCGACGAAGATCACCACCAGCACCACGTTCATCGCGAGCGCCAACGCACCGAGCAGCCGGGTGACTCGTACCTCGAGTTCGAGACGACGCGTCAGCGTGCCCACGTTCGCCGCCACGGTGAAGATCGCCGCCGCCACGAAGGCGAACCAGAAGTAGAACACGGTCCGCGTGGGCCAGAGAGGAGCCGCCCCATTGAAGTCGTGCATTTCGTGAGCCCAGACCACGATTCCTACGCTGAACACCAACGCGCACACGCCTACGAATGTGCTGGCGCGAAGTGGTGCGCGCACCCCACTCCAGCCCCGCGAGCGGATGAGGCGAATGAACGACGGCAACACGGCCATCCCCGCCGCCATTGCGATTCCGGCACTCGCGAGCGCGGCGATCGCGACCGCGTCGTACGCGACGCTGGGCAGCGTTTGCTCGTTCGCCGGTGTGACCCATTGCCAATGTTCGACGTACTTCGCGAAGACCGATCCCACGATGAGAAAGACGGCCCACGCCATAAGTACCGACCAGGCGGAGCCGACGATCGAGCGCCGCGTGCTGAGCGCGTCACCTACGACACCCGCCTCGCGGGCGTGCTCGACGACACCCGACTTCAGCATCGAGATCGACGCCTTCAGTGGAACTCGCTTTCCGCAATAGGTCTCTTCAAGCAGTGTGACGAACTCGACGCCGTAGCGCTCTCGCCAGCCTCTCGGGTACCACCGCAGATAAGACGCGTAGTTGGTCGTCTTATTCATGCGACGACCCCAGCGACCTCGAGGCGACTCGTCGCCACGTCGGTCACCCGTCGCAGTTCTCGAAGGGCCGCGACGAGCGCATTCGATCCATCACTGGTCAGTTGATAGGGGCGTCGACGAGCTTCACCTTCCAGGGCGACGATCAGACCTCGCTCCTCGAGTCGGGCGATGGCGCCGTAGAGGGCGCCCGGACTGAGCACGATGCCCGCGAACGCCTCGATGTCCTTAGAGAGCGCGTAGCCGTGCTTCGATCCCCCGGCGAGGCTCGTGAGGATCAACAACGGTGGGTCATTAGAACGCCGCAGTCCGGCGAGATGAGAAGAGGTCATGGCGTGATACTACTACGTGGAGAGTAGTAACGCAAAAAGTACTAGGCACGGGGGCCTCACGTCGGGGAGGCGAAGACCCGAGACCTGACGCCAATCGACCTGCCGTGCAACGAGTGCTTCGAAGGCGCAGGCGCGGAAAGGTCAGTCGCTGCAGTCATTCCCGTTAGCCTGAATCGATGAAGTCACGCCCTGCGGCCACGTGGTGACCGGGTGATCCCCACTTTCGTCATCTTCCTTCGCGAGGGCATCGAGGCCTCGATGATCGTGGCCATTCTCCTGTCATACCTGTCTCGCATCAACCAACGAAGGCACTTTCGCGACGTGTGGCTCGGGGTGGCGGCCGCGATGGTTCTCGTGCTCGCGGGCGGCTTCGGCGCCTTCTTTCTGATCAAGCAGTACGAAGGCTCCAACGTACAGACCTACTTCGAGACCGCGACTTACGTCATCGCGGCGGGCGTCCTTACGGGAATGACGTACTGGATGCACAAGCACGCGCGCACCATGGCTTCAGAACTCCAGGCGCGCAGCGACCTCGCCCTCACCAAGGGGACCCGATGGGGTCTCGGGGTGCTCTCGTTCCAGGCCGTGGGTCGAGAGGGTCTCGAGACGATGGTCTTTACCCTCGCCATCGTCTTTGCGAGCTCGCGCCAGGCGGCAACGCCGGTGCACGGCAACCTGCTGCTCGTAGGAGCCTTGCTCGGTCTCGGCGTCGCCCTCGCGCTCGCCTACGCCATGTACAAGATGGGCGCCAAACTGAACTTGCGAAAGTTCTTTCGGGTCTTGGGATTGATCTTGATGTTCTTCGCCGCGGGCCTGCTCGCCGACGCCGTCGAGAACTTCGAGCAACTCGGTTGGCTCAAATTCGGCAACCACGTGATGTGGAACTCGAGCGGAATCGTGACCGAGTCCTCGAGCGTTGGCGACATCCTGCATTCGTTGGTCGGATACGCCGATCGTCCGACGATCATGCAAGGAATCGTGTGGGTGGGCTACATAGTCTTCAGCGTCGCGATGTTCATCACGCTCAGCCGCGACCATGTGTCGCGCCACGCCCGCCACGAACAACGAGCGACCCTAGACGGCGGCCGAACCCGTCGACGTCATGCGCGCCAGCAAGGTGTTCACTAGGTTCACGACGAAGAGCTTGTCCTTGGGCCAGGAACCGACCAGCGCCCCGAGGGTCACCTCATAGTGGCCCGCGGTGATCTGGACCATCACCAGGTTGAGCGCGCCCGTGACGCCGGGCACGCTGAGCTTCTCAACGCCCCCTCGCGCGAAGCCCTTCACGAAGGTGAGGGGCCGCCAGTTGGTACCCGCGGGCACCCCCGCGATGTCACTCGAATACACCGCCTCGAGCAAGGCCGCGTTGGTCTGAGCGAAGCACGCGCCGAAGTTCGCGTCGCGCATCTCTGCGGTGTCCTTTCTCACCATGGTCGTCGTGCGGTAGTACTGCGTCGCCGACGCCACTTCCGCGCCGCCGTTCTGGCTCGACGCGTAGACCGGGGACGCGACCTGGTAGTCAGCTTGCTGGCCCGCGGTGCCGTACATGCGGTCCTTCGCGGCCGAGACCCCGAGACAGTGCTGGAACAACGTCGAGACCTTGGCCCAGGTGGAGTTCGCTGCGGGCGACGTGGTGACCGTCGTCGAGGTGATGACCTTGTCCGGTGAGCCGAACAAGTTGCTCAACAGTGAGTCCGACGCGGGCGACCAACCGCTCGGCAAGTCGCGCACGTCCAGGTTGACGGCCTTCGCGTCGGCGACGATCGCGGCACTCGGTGATCCCTTGGCGAAGAACGCGCCGATGCCGCCCGCCACCGAGGCGAGCAGCACCACTAAGACCACGGCGTAGATCCCCGCGCGGCGCCGGCGGCGCACGACGCGTCCGCCGTGTTGGCTAATCACGTCGGCGATGGCGTCGTGGTCGCTCGTCTTGGCGCTGCGCCAGCAGTAACGCACGCCGTCGGCGGTGGCGAAGAGGGCGAGTCCACGCGAGAATCGCACGAGTTGCACGTTGGCGAGTTCGCCCCAAGGCGTCTGCCACGCGACGGTCGGCTCGCCAGAGAGTTGCGTGAGTCCCTGCTCGTCGCCCAGCAAGGTTATCGGCGTCGTCGCTCCGTGGGGCACGAAGCTCGGGCGCACCATCCAGCCCTCGGAGCGAAAGGTCGTGCTCACGTCTTTGCGGCGATCTGGGCCGCCTCGCCCGCACACGCAATGGTCCTGTCGAGGTCCTCGTCGCTGTGGGCGAGGGACGTAAAGAGGATCTCGTAGGCGCCGGGCGCCAGTGCGACACCTTGGCGCAGCATGGCGTGAAAAAACGGACCATAGAGCCCGTTGTCACAGAGTTCACGCGCCTCGGCGAAGTTCGTCGGCGCGGGCACTTGCTCTCGCGACAGATACAAGCCCATCAGCGGTCCCGCGTTCGGGGTGAGCGCGAAGAGACCCGCCGAGGCGACCGCGTCCGCCAGGCCCGTGGCAAATCGCTCGACGCGCCCGGTGAGATCGGTGAGGTCCTCGCCGCTCACGAGTTCGAGTACCGCGGCACCCGCGGCGGTCGCGAGGGGATTGCCCGAGAGCGTACCCGCCTGGTAGACCGGTCCCTCGGGAGCGAGAGCGGAGAGCAGCCCCCGGCTCGCGCCAAAGGCGCCGACCGGCAGTCCCCCGCCGATCACCTTGCCGAAGCACCACACGTCTGGGGTCACTGCGAAGAACTCCTCGGCGCCTCCGAGACTCAGACGAAAGCCGGTGATCACTTCGTCAAAGATCAACAGCGCGCCCACGCGATCACACTCCTCGCGCAGCGCCGCGAGGAAACCCGGCGCGGGCGCGACCAGGTTCATGTTCGCCGCCACGGGTTCGACCAAGACCGCCGCGACGCGCTCGTCGAGCGTGGGTACCTCGTTGTAGGGAGCGACGATGGTGTCCGCGACCGCGCCGGCGGTGACGCCCGCCGAACCCGGCAGACCCAGTTGGGCGACGCCGCTGCCGCCCGCGACGAGCAATGCGTCCGAGTGACCGTGGTAACAGCCGTCGAACTTGACGATCTTGTCGCGACCGGTGGCGCCGCGCGCGAGGCGCACCGCGCTCATCACCGCTTCGGTGCCCGAACTGACGAAGCGCACCTGTTCGAGTCCCGCGACTCGCGAGGTCATCGCCTCGGCGAGCAACACCTCACCGGGAGTCGGTGCACCGAACGTGGTGCCCAGGGTGACCGCTTCGCGAAGCGTCGCCACCACCGCGGGGTGCGCGTGACCGAGTAGCGACGCGCCGTAGGACTGGACGAAGTCGAGATACGCAGCACCCTCGACGTCGGTGACGTAAGCGCCCTTGCCGCTTCGAACCGTGTAGGGCGTTCCGCCTACGGAACGGAACGAACGCACCGGCGAGTCGACGCCTCCTGGAATGACCGCTTTCGCTCGTTCGAACCACGAGGCGTTGGTTTCGCTCAACGTCCGAGCTCCTCGGCGACCTCGCGTGCGAAGTACGTGAGTACGAAGTNNACGATGTCCGCGCCCTGGGCCACGTCGGCGCGCGCCTCGCGCAAGGCCTCTCGACGGTTGGCGTAGTCCTGCTGATACGCGCGCCGATCGCCCCCGCCTACGATCTCGACGCCCACTGCCTCGCGAAAGGGACCGTAGAGCCCGCTCGCGTACTTGGCGGCGTAGGCCATGATCACCGTGTCGAGATGTCCCGCGCCATCGAGGGCGCTTCTGATGGCGCCCACCTGGCCGTCCATCATCCCGCTCGGGGCTACGACCGCGGCGCCGGCTTCGGCCTGAGCGATCGCGGTCTTGGCGTAGAGCTCGAGGGTCGCGTCGTTGTCCACGGTACCGTCGGGTGCGAGCACTCCGCAGTGACCGTGACTGGTGTACTCGTCGAGGCACAGATCGGCCATCAAGACGATGTCGTCGCCGAACTCGTCGCGCACCGCGCGCAGCGCCACCTGGGCGACGCCACTCGGGTCCCAGGCACCCGAGCCGATGTCGTCCTTCTCCTCGGGCACGCCAAAGAGGATCACCGAGTTCACCCCGGCGTGGGCCAGCGCCTTGACCTCTTCGAGCAACGATGAAACGGTGTGCTGATAGTGACCGGGCAGCGAGAGGATCGGCTTGGGTTCGCCTAGCCCTTCGGCGACGAAGAGCGGCGCAACGAAGTCACTCGGGCTTAGTGTCGTCTCGGCGACGAGACGACGTAACGCGGGCGTGCGCCGTAGGCGGCGAGGACGTTCGGTGGGAAACACCCCTCTAGCCTATATACCCGTCCTCGAGGACTCTCCTCACGTGTCGAGCGTCTCGAGCACGTCGCGGATCGCCGGCTCCCAACCCTCGAGTACCTGGGGGTGACTCGCGCGCACGGCGTCGCCCGTGGTGGGCCCGGGCACGATAACCCACGCCGCGCGCGACACGTAGTCCTTGGCGACGTCCCAGGCCGACGGGGCACCGATGAAGACGACGTCAGCGCCGGCGAGCGTCTCGCGCTGGTGCGTCGTGAGTTCCATCGCCACGGTCTCGTAGCACGCGACGGTTACGACCACGAGGCCTCGCTCCTCGAGCGCCCGGCTCAATTCTTCGCGCATCGCCACCGCGCCGAGCAACAGCACCGGCCCTCGTCGCACGAACGCGGCCAGATCGAGTGCCGTCGACTCGGACTCGCCGGTCACCACGATGTCGTGGCTGACGAGCAGGCGCGTCGTGGCGCGCCCGACGCTGAAAACCGCCGCACCCCTACGCAAGGCTCGCATGGCCGATTCGACGTAGTCGCCACTGCGCGGACTCGTCACGACGAGTGACCAGAACGAACGGAACTGCTCGCACGCCTCGAGTTCGGCCTCGACGTCGACGAGCGATCGATACATCGTCCTCGTAAGGGGCACCTCGTAGGTCATCGCCGAGGGGGGCGTGAAGGTTCGCAGCGAACCGTTGTAACCGCTCTCGCGAGTGAGCACGATCTTCACGACACCTGATCCCAACCCGGTAGTGAACCACCACCCATATCGTCGCGCAACTGCAACGCCAACTGCGTGCCGAGTGCTTCGGCGTTCGTGCCGTCGAGCGACGAGCGCACGCTCCTAGAACCGTCGACCCCGATCATCACGCCGCGCAGCGTGATGACCCCGCCGCTCATGTGCGCGTGCGCACCCGCGGGGACCGAGCAACCCAGTCCCAGTTCGCGCAGGAACGCGCGTTCGGCGCTCACGCAGGAAAACGCGTCTTTATCGTTGATCCGCTCGAGTACGAGCAAGGTGTCGAGGTCGTCCATTCGCGCCTCGAGCGCTAAGGCGCCTTGGCCCACCTGGGGCACGAACCACGTGGGGTCGAGGCGCTCGGCGACGAGATCAGACTCGCCCAGACGTTCGAGCGCCGCCGCGGCGGCGACGATGGCGTCCACACCGTTCGAACCCGGGGTCGAGAGTCGTTTCGCCATGTTCCCGCGAAGCTCCACCACGCGCAGGTCCGGCCGACGCTCGAGCAGTAGTGCCCGACGTCGCGGCGAGCCGGTGGCGACCGTCGCACCGGGCCCGAGTCCCGCCAGCGAGCGGCCCACCAGCACGTCACTTGGATCCAAGCGTTCGGGCACGCAGGCGATCATGAGTCCCTCGGGCGACTCGCTCGGCAAGTCCTTAGCGCTGTGCACCGCGACGTCCGCCTCGTCACGCAACAGCGCTCGCTGGATCTCGACGGCGAAGACGCCCTGGCCCCCGAGCACCGATAACGGCACGTCGAGTTGCGTGTCCCCGCTCGTCTCGATCTCGACGAGCTCGGCCACGACTCCGTGCAGACCCAGATGAGCCTGCACGAGTTTGGCCTGAAGAAGAGCGAGTGGGGAACGCCGCGTTGCCAGACGCAGGACGCTCATAAGTCAAAGAGTGAGCGGGTGGCCTCGTTGAGACGAATACCTTGATCCGTACCGGCCGCCTCCTTTAACGCCACCGTTGGCCGGTGGGCGATCTTGGCGACCACCGAACGTATGAGCGAACGAACCTTCTCGCGTTGCTCTTCGTCCAACTCGCCGAGTTCGTTCTCACGCTTGGCGAGCTCGGCCTCGACTACTTCGTCGAAGTATTCGCGAAGTTCGCTCACGATCGCGGCGGCCCCGCGAGCGCGCTGATCACTCAGGTACTTCTCCACGTCGGCGAGGACGATCTGAGCGGCGGCGTCGGCCTCCTCATGACGTTCGTCCAGAACACGTTCGACGCGTTCGCGCAGGTCCCCCATATCGAAGCGACGCACGTGGGCGAGTTCATCGACGTCACTCGCGACCGAACGGGGTACACCCAGGTCAACGATCAGTAGCGGCTCGGTCAAGAGTGCGAGGTCCGACTTTGCGAGGAGCGGCGAGGGGGTCTCGACCGCGAGGATCGCCAGACGAGCGGCGCCGAACGACGCCGCGAGGTCCGCGAAATCAGCGACGCGTACGCGCTTGTCGCCCACCTCATCGCGCAATGCCTGGGCGCGCTCGAAGGTGCGGTTGCTGATCGTTACGGTACGAAGGTGCACCGACGAACTGAGCAGGCTTCGCACGACGCCCGAGGCGAGTTGGCCCGCGCCCACCACAACGACCTCGGCGTTCGCCGCGTCCTCGCCCAACTCTTCGAGGGCCATCGAGACCGACGCCTGGGCGAAACTGGTGGTTCCCCTCGCGATTGACGTCTCCGCGCGCACCCGACGCCCCGAGGAGAGAGCGCGCTGGAACAGTTCGGTCAACTCCGCGCCGGCGGTGTGTTCCTCCTGGGCGAGCTCGAGGGCGCGGCGCAACTGACCGAGGATCTCGAACTCCCCGGGTACGACGGACTTGAGACCCGAGGCGACGCTGAACAGGTGCGTCGCGACCCCGCGATCGAAGTGGACGGTCAACTTCTCCTTGAACTCGTCGGCGTCGACCTTGGACGCTTGGGCGAGGGTTTCGGTGATCTCATCGATGGCGCCGTGAAAACGGTCGATGACCGCCACGACCTCGGTGCGCAGGCACGTCGAGACGAAGACTGCCTCGTGGATGTTGCGCTGNNGGTCGAGTGACGCGTTCTCGTGGTCAATGCCCAGTGATATCAGTGCCACGAATTCTCCACAGTGAGGGTCATGCTACGACCCCCGTAGTGGGTTGGCGAGGCCGAGCGAGTGCAAGAGCCCTCCCCCGAGTGGACCCGTGCCGTTATTCAAGTGATACATCAAGATCTGCAGCTCGATGGAGAAGTCCACGTAGTGCACCGCGGTGCCGAGCGGGGTCGTGATCACCTGGGGCGCGAAGTTCAAGAGCCCGCGGATGTTCGCCTTCACGAGCTTGTCGGCCACCTCCTGGGCGGCCAGTGGCGGCACGCAGATCACCCCGACGGTCGCCGGGACGATCGCGTCGGACCAGGGACGAACGACGTGACCGGCGATCTCGGTGCCGATGACGTCGGGGTCAACGTCATAGAGCGCCGCCAGCTGGGCGCCGCGGATGAGGAAGTTCGACGAATTGACGAGGGCTCGACCCAGGTTCCCCAGACCCACCACCACCACGTCGTACTTGCGATCGTGACCGAGCGCCTCACCAATGCGGTCGTTGAGCACGTTGACGTCGTAACCGGCGCCGCGCGTACCGAGGGTACCCAGACCCGCGAGGTCGCGTCGCACGGTTGTGGCGGTGACCCCGGCGAGTTCGGCGATCTGGCGTGAGTCGATGCGGTTCTGGCCGCGGATCAGCCAGCCTTCGGCGATGCGCTGATAGACGGGTAGTCGCGCGATGGTGGGTTCGGAGAGCTTGCGTGC
>PKZO01000054.1:59682-63822 GCA_003133125.1 Acidimicrobiaceae bacterium
CCCTCGAAGGTCCCCACCACCAACTGACGCGACACCTCCCTGGTGAGACCCTGGTGCACACCGGCGTCGATCAGGGCCTCGACGACCAGGTAGAAGTACGCCGGTCCCGAGCCCGAGAGGCCCGTCACCGCGTCGAGATTGCGCTCGGTCACGCGCACGACGATGCCCACGGCACCGAGGATTGATTCGGCCCAGTCCAGGTCGTCCTTGGTGACCTGGGCCCCACCCGCGATCGCGCTGACGCCCTTGCCCACGAGCACTGGCGTGTTGGGCATCGAACGGATCACCGCCAGCGGAACGTGGAAGTGCGCTTCAATGCGCGAGGTGGAAAGACCCGCCACCACCGAGAGCAATCGTGTCGCACCGCACACGGCGATCACGCGCAGCGCCGCTTCGGCGTGATCGGGCTTCACGCTCAACACCACACCCGTCGTTGGACCCACGTGTTCGAGTTCCAGCGAGGCCAGAATCGTCGCACCGGCGAACTGTTGGCTCAGCACCTGGCGCTGTTCGGTCGCTGCCTCGACGATGGCGATGTCCTCGGGCTGGCACCACTTCGCCGCGAGCAGGCCCTCGACGAGGGCCGAACCCATACGTCCACCACCCACGACAATGAGTTCAAAGGCCATGGCTGAAGGCTACAAGGTTCACTTTGGACGACGTCGCCGGTAGAGCGACGCGAGTCCCATCGACATCGCGGTCGGAAAGATCTCGTCCACGTAGTGCAACGTCGCACCGACCAGCTCGTCGAGGCGCTCGAGGGTCACTTCGCCCACGGGGATCTGTCCCACCAGGTAGATGCCCTCCTCGAGTCCGAGCGCCAGATGCAGGTCGCGCAGGTCCGCGTTCTTTACGAGCAGGTACTTGTACAGCGCCTCGAGGTTCTCCTCGGGTGCGGGCATCACCTGGGTCTCTAAGAACACGGTGCGCTGGCGAAGGGTTAGCCAAAGGGCGATGACGTTCTTCTCCTCCCCGCGCAGTCGGATCATCCAGTGGTAGTGGCCCTTGTCGTCACAGTGCGCCGCGTGTTCCACCTCGGCGACGAAACCATCGTCGTGCCAGAGGCGCTGCCACTCGTTGATCACCGCGCTCAGTTCGAGCGGCGCCTGCTCGTTGGAAATCGGTGCGGGCATTTAGCAGGAGACGAGGCCCGAGGCGGCGAGTTGCTCGACCAGTTGGGCGAGTGACTCACCCGCCGAACGCCACGTGTAGCGACGCGCGAGCAGGACCGAATTATTTGACATCGACGTCGTCGTCTCGGGATCGAGCACTTTTTCCACGGCCTGCGCCCAAGTCGCGGGGTCGCGCTCGGCGACGAGCAGCCCGTTCAGCCCGGGCTCGATCAGCGTCATGAGTCCACCCACTTCGCTCGCCACCACGGGCGTGCCGCACGCCGAGGACTCGAGCGCGACCAGCCCGAAGCTTTCCGAACGGCTTGGCACCAGGGTGACGTCCGCCGCGCGCATCCAGGTCGAGAGCAGTTGGTGCGCCTGGGGCGCGACGAAGCTGACGTGTTCGATGACGCCCGCCTCACGCACTCGCCGGTGCAACTGGGCGAGCGTGTCGCGACCATGTCCCCCCGACGGTCCGCCGATGATCGCGAGCATCGCGTCACGACCACGGGCGCGCAGTTCGATCAGCGTCTCTAAGGCGAGGTCGACGCCCTTGAGGGCTTGGAGGCGACCAACGAAGAGCAACAAAGTTTCGACGCCGTCCAGACCCAACGCGTGGCGCGCCTGGGGCCGGTAGCCCGGAGCGAAGAAGGCGTGTTCCACGCCGAGTGGTACGACGTACACCCGCTCGCGGTCCGCTTCATAGAACTTGACGAACTGCTCCGCCTCGACGTCACAACTGGCGAGCACTGCGTCAGCGCACGCGAAGATCGCTGCCTCCTGGAAGGCGCGCTCCTCGGATTCGGACTCGAAGTGGTCGGCCTTGACCCTCTCTAGGGTGTGGAACGTCATGATGAGCGGAATGTTCAACTCGTGCTTTAACCGGTGACCCACGAGGCCGCTCAGCCAGTAGTTCGCGTGTATCGCGTCGGGTAGACCCGCGCAGCGAAACGACGCGGCGACGGCGTCGGTGAAGTCACACACGTGATCGGCGAGCTCGCTGCGTTCAATCGGCGTGGCGGGACCGGCCGTGACGTGGTGGACGCGAAAACCAGGTTCGACGACCTCGACCTCGCGCACGTGGGGATTGTCGCGCCGGGTGTAGACGTCGACCTCGTGACCGAGCCTCGCGAGCGCGCTCGAGAGCTCGCGAACGTAGACATTCATACCCCCGCCGTCGCCCGTGCCGGGTTGGGCGAGGGGCGAGGTGTGATAGGAGAGAACACAGAGTCGAGCCACGCGCCCACCCTACCGGGAGAATTGCTTAATAAATAGGGCTACCCACGCGGTGAATCCCTCGAAAAACGCCGTCTCACCGGCCCTGATGGCGAAGCACCAACCATTTGACCCCACGGGAGGCGACCGCGCCGAAATCTCGCGAATCGCTCGACGCCTCGACGTTGTCACCGCGAAGCACGAGACGCCCGCCCGACTTCGCGGCGCAACGCTTGAGCAACCAGCGCGAAGGGTCGCGAGGGTCGCGCACGACAACCACGTCGCCCACGCGCACCGGTCGCCAGCGCCGTACGGCGGTCACGCGCTCACCGGGCAGGTACGTGGGCTGCATCGACGGGCCCTCTACGAGGAGTCGGCGAAAGAACAGGCGCGTGAGCAGGGACATCGAAGTGAACGCTAGTGGAGCGCTCTGGCTAACCTGCTGGTGGAGACCTGGTCTCTCCTAGACCCAGACAATCGAAAGGCGAAGCCATGACGCTTCTTTCACGAATCAACGCAGTACTGGACTCCTCGAGCACTCCGCTCGTCGTGCACGCCCACTGTGACTTGCCCTGTGGCGTCTACGACCCGGCGCAGGCCAAGCTCGAGGCCCAGTCAGTGAAGGCCTGTATGGAGAAATACAACGCTTCGAGCGACCCCGACTTCAAGGTTCGCGCCACGATCATCAAAGAGGAGCGCGCCGACCTCGTCAAGCACCACCTCTGGGTCCTGTGGACCGACTACTTCAAGGTCGAGCACCTCAAGGAGTACCCAAACCTGCACGACCTGTTCTGGATGGCGACCAAGTCCGCCGGTGAGACGAAGAAGACCAACGACGTCGTCGTCGCCGACCGCCTCCTCGCCGAGATCGACGACATCGCCGAGATCTTCTGGGCGACCAAGAAATAGATTCCTTCGCCAAGCCCCGGTGGTGACACCGGGGCTTGGCGAGAATCGTTAAGCGAGTTCGGGGTGCGCGGGGCAGTTCGCCAGCAGGGGGTTCTTCAGTAGTTCTGCCTGATCGATCTCGGTGCCGCACACCTGACAGGTCCGGTAGTTCCCCACGCGCAGGCGCTCGAGCGCACGGTCCACGTTATTGAGCGTGTTCTCAATCGCAATGACGCTCTCGTTGCTGAACTCGGACACGTCAGCCAATTTACTCGCTCTCGCGAACGAGCAGCGACGGACCAAACTCGACGTTGGTACCATGTCGCATGCGCATCGCCTCGTGGAACGTCAACGGCATCCGAGCCGTCCAACGCAAGGGCCTCTTCGATCCGTTCGTCACGACGGTCCAACCCGACATCCTGTGCCTCCAAGAGACCAAGGCCCAGCAGCACGAAGTCGACGCCAATCTTGACGGCTACGAGCAGTTCTGGCACTCGGCGAGCAAGAAGGGCTACTCGGGTACCGCGATCCTTTCGAAGACCTCGCCACTGTCGGTCACGACCGGACTGCCCAAGAAACTCGCCACCAAGCACAAGTTCGCGAGCGACCCCTTCGGTAACCCGAACGACGAAGGCCGCGTCGTGACCGCGGAGTTCGAGAACTTCTTTCTCGTCACCGCCTACACCCCCAACTCCAAGGGCGACCTCGGACGTCTCGCGCTTCGCCATAAGCAGTGGGATCCGGCGTTCCTCGCCTACGTAAAAGACCTCAACGCCACCAAGCCCGTGGCGATCTGCGGTGACCTCAACGTCGCGCACACCACCGACGACCTTTCCAATCCGAAGGGCAACGTGGGTAAAGCCGGGTTCACCACCGAAGAGAGAACTGGATTCGAGTCACTCCTCGGTGCTGGCTTCGTCGACTC
>PKZO01000067.1 GCA_003133125.1 Acidimicrobiaceae bacterium
ACGAAGGCCCGCAGAAAGAGCGTGTCGAGCACGCGCGTGACGTGCCCGGGCGCTCCGGACCTCGCGCGCACGAGCGAGCGCAGCGGCGTGCAGCCCGCGGGGGCGCTCGGCGCGACGAGCGACGCTTCGCCAACGGGCAAGATCAGTCCGGCGCCACCTTCGCGACGAAGTGCTTCGAGCGCGGCGCGAGCGGACTTGCGCCCGTCGACGACCATCGCACCGACCGAAGCTCCCGCCGCGGATTCGACGGCTCGATCCCAGCCGGCGTCGATCTCGATCAGGTCGAGGAACGCGCCCAGGACGCCTTCGAGGTTGCCAATGATGGCCTTGCCCCCGGCACCGGACATCTCTTCGAGGGCTCGCGCGAGCGCCTCGGCGCGCGCCTGGGTGCGCGCGGCGACGTCGGTCGCTTCGCGCAGCGCCTCGTCGGCTTCGCTGCGTTCGTTCTCGGCGATCTGGGCTTCGCGCTCGGCGTCGGTGCGTTCCTTAACCGCGGCTTCGAGCGAGTCCCTCGCTCGTTCGCTCGCGCGAGAGAGCTCCTCGCGGGCGTGTTGTGACTCACTGGAGCGTTCGCGCGAATCGCTCAGTCGATTCGCACTTCGCCGCTCACTCTCGCGCACCGACATCAAGGATCGCTCGAGCAGGTCGATTCGCTCGAGCGCGGCCTTCAGGGCCGCCTCGTCACCCTCGCTCGACGCACTCGACCACGCGGCTTCGAATCGCTGCTCGTGGTCAACGAACGCAGCACGCGCGGCGCTCACCTGTTCGCGTTCCAGGCCCAGGTCCGACTCTTCGGTTTCGAGACTCGTGAGGTCGGTGGCGAGTTTCGCCGCGTCCGCTTCGAGGGTGGCGATGACGTTCTCGTCGGCCGAGGCGATCAGGGCCATGCGCAGTGAGCGCTCGCGCTCTTGGATGATCGAGAGGGTTCCCCTCGCTCGTTGACTGAGTCCCTGCAGGGTACCCAGGGTGGAGGCGAGCATCTCCTCACGACGACTCGCCATCTCCGCGGCGGCGGTGGTCGCCTGGGCGTCGAGGGTCACCAGTTCACTGCGCAACTCGCGCTCGCGCGATGACGAGGCGCTGAGCAACTCATCGAGTTGACGTCGACGCGACTCGAAACTGTTGAGACGGGTGACGAAGAGCGCCTGGCGCGCCTGGCGCAGTTCCGCTTCGACGTCGGCGTAGCTGCGCGCGGACGCGGCTTGACGCTCGAGGGGCCGCATCTGGCGGCGCACCTCGCGCACTAGGTCGCCGAGACGCTCGAGGTTTTCCTGGGTGGCGAGGAGCCGACGTTCGGCTCGCTCCTTTCGGCGACGATGTTTTAGCACGCCCGCCGCTTCTTCGATGACCGCGCGACGATTCTCCGAGGAGGAGTTGAGGATCGAATCGAGCTGTCCCTGGCCAATGATCATGTGTTGCTGGCGCCCGACCCCGGTGTCACTCAAGAGCTCCTGGACGTCTAACAGGCGACAGGTCGTGCCATTGATCGCGTACTCGGAATCGCCGTTTCGAAAGAGGGTGCGTGAAATCGTGACCTCGGCGCCGTCGATGGCGAGACGTCCCGAGGTGTTGTCAATGGTGAGCACCACTTCGGCGCGCCCGAGCGCGGCGCGGTTGGGCGTGCCGGCGAAGATGACGTCGTCCATCTTGGCGCTACGCAAGGCGCGCGTGCTTTGAGCGCCCAGAACCCAGGTGACCGCGTCGACCACGTTGGACTTTCCAGAGCCGTTCGGACCCACGACCGCCGTGACGCCGGGCTCGAATTCGAGGACAGTGGTGTCGGCGAAGGACTTGAAGCCCTTCATGGTCAATCGCTTAAGAAACACGCGTAGACGCTAGCAACCTTCTGGGGTCGACTTGGGTGGCTAGCTCTGGCACTTCTCGCAAAAGAACGTGGCGCGTTGGCGAAGCACGACGCGCTGGATCAAGGTTCGACACTGGTAGCAGGGCAGGCCCTCGCGGTTATAGACCTGGTGGTACTGCTGGAAGGTGCCGGGCTTGCCGTCGGGGTTGACGAACTGTTCGTCGGTAAGCGTCGATCCCCCGTATTTAATGGCTTCGGTCAGGACCTCGGCGATGGCGCGGTGCAGACGTCGAATCTCGATGGTCGACAGCGATTCGGCGGGCCGGTCGTAGCGCAGCCCCGCCGCGTAGAGCGACTCGTCGGCGTAGATGTTGCCAATGCCCGCGATGATGTCCTGGTCGGTGAGCACGAGCTTGAGTGGGGTCGCGCGACTGCGCAAGATCGCGGCGAACCGATCCCAGCCGATCTGGTCCTCGAAGGGGTCGACTCCCAGGTGCGCGAGTTCTGGGATCTGGCGGCGCAGCGCCAGACCCTCGCCCCCGATCGAGAGGCGGGCGAACTTGGATATCTCCACCTCGGCGCCCTCGGGCGGGGGTATCGACACGTAGAGTTCGCCGAAGGTCCGCGGGTCGACGTAGCGCAGTTCATCGCCCTGGGCGAAGGTGAACACGACGTGGGTGTGTTTGGGCTTGGGGTCTTTGGCGTTCTTGGCGTGCAGTAGCTGTCCGCTCATGCCCAGGTGGATCACCAGGTGGTTGCCACTCTCAAGACCGAGGATCAAGTTCTTTCCGAGACGTTGGACCGACTTGATGGAGTGACCTTCGAGCAGTGTTCGAAAGTCCTTGGCGGACTTGTGGCGACGAACGGCTCGCCCGTTGGTCACGGCGACGGTCTTGATCTTCTTGCCAATCAGGTCGCGCGCGAGCATGACGCGCACGGTCTCGACCTCGGGTAACTCAGGCATTTGCTTGCCCCCAGGCGTTGGTGGCGGCTTCGGTCTCGGCACGCTTCTTCGAACGTCCGATACCCGAAGCGTGCAGGGTACCCACGCGCACGCTCGCCTCGAACACCGTGTCGTGAGACGGCCCTCGCGCGACGAGTTCGTAGACCGGCACGCCGTAGCCGTGGGCCTCGGCCCACTGGCGCAGTCGCGTCTTGGGATCAAGCGTGTCAGGAAGCCTCGAGGCGTTCGCGACGTCCTGGGCCAGCGACGCGTGCACGAAGTCTTTCGCGACCTCGTAACCACGCTCGAGGTAGAGCGCGGCCACGACCGCTTCGAAGGCGTCGGCGAGCAACGACGGTCGCTCGAGACCTTGCTCTTTGACGACGCCCTTGCCAATGCGCAGGTGATCAGCGAGCTCGAGGCGCGAAGCCGCTCGCGCGAGCGACGCCTCGTTCACGACGCGCGAGCGCGCCACCGAACTCGCCCCTTCATTGAGCTGGGGGTAGTCGCGCACGATCAGATCGGCGACGGCGAGGTCGACGACGGCGTCGCCGAGGAACTCGAGGCGCTCGTTGGACTGGCAGTGGTGCTCGGCGGCGTAACTCGAGTGGGTCAGAGCCAACGCGAGTAGTTCACTGTCGGGGCTGAGCCCCAGCCTGTCAGCGAGCGCGGCGAACGAGGAGAGCAAAAGGCTCACGAACCTCGCTACGCCACTTGCAGTTTGAGCACCACGTAATCAACGGCGTCGCGCACCGAGAGCAGAGTCTCGAGGTCTTCGTCGTCGATGTGGAAACCGGCTGCGTAGGAGGCCAGTGTTTCTTCGAGCGCTTCGACCAATTCAATGAGCGCGAGCGAGTCCGCCCCGAGATCAGTAAACGAGACGTCCTCGACGATCTCGTCGGGACTCTTTTCGAGGATTTCGGCGAGCTCTTCCTTGACGATTCCAAGGACTTTGGCCCGATCGAGCGACGATGCATTGCCGGTGTCTGTGGTCATGACCACTCCTTTGTGTTGCTGTACAAGGATACCGACAAGTACGCTACTTCGCGCTTGTTCCTAGTCGTGATCAGGTCGAATGGCTCGACGCACCTTGTCGACCACCCCAGCCTCGTCCATCTCGCCCGCGACGCGCAGTGCGTTCATTATCGCCGTCGCCGAAGAGGAACCGTGGCTGATCACGCAGATCCCCGAGAGCCCCAGCAGCATCGCCCCGCCGTGATTGTCCGGATTGAGTTCGTTCGCGAGGGGTAACAAGTAGGGAAAAAGAGCCTCGCCCGCCGCCCGGGTCTCCTCATTGGTGCCAATCACTTCGAGCACGGTCGAAAAGATGAACTTGAGCGCGCCCTCGAGCGTCTTTAAGGCGACGTTGCCCGTGAAGCCGTCGGTGACCACGACGTCAGCGGGCGAGGGCAACAGGTCGCGCCCTTCGACGTTACCGTAGAAGTCGATCCGATCGTGCTGTCGCAGCAATTCGTGGGTCTCCTTCACGAGCGGCGTGCCCTTGGTGGACTCCTCGCCGATCGAGAGCAGCCCGACCTTGGGTGATTGAACGTGAAATCGGGCCTTGACGAAGGCCGAGCCCATCAAGGCGAACTGGACCAGCATCTCTGAGGTGCACTCGGCGTTCGCCCCGGCATCGACGAGCGCGGTCGGGTTGCCCCCGGGATTGGGAATCGGGGTTACGATACACGGTCGCACGACGCCCGGAAGTCGTCCCATGCGCAACAACGCCGAAGCCATGGTCGCACCGGTGTTGCCCGCTGAAACCATCGCCGACGCCTTTCCGTCGCGCACAAGCTCGGCGCAACGTACGAGCGAAGAGTCCTTCTTCTTTCGCACGCTGTTCGCCGGGTCGTCATCCATCGCAATGACTTCGCTGCACGCGTGCACCGGCAGGCCGAGCGGGTCTCCCATGAGTTCAGGAACGCCTACGAGAGTGACCGCGAGTCCCAGCTCATCGACCGCGCGCCGGGCGCCAGCGATGATTTCACCGGGTGCGAAGTCGCCTCCCATCGCGTCAAGGGCGATGGGCAGGGTCAACTCAGTTAACCTCGACGGCTACACGATTCTTGTACCAACCACAGTTGGGACACACGACGTGAGGCAACTTAGAGGTGGCGCACTGGGGGCAGACGCTGCGCGCCGGTCGCTCGAGGCGCCAGTTAGACGCTCGGCGGCTGCGGGTCCGGGCCTTGCTGGTCTTGCGCTTTGGAACTGCCATTCGTCGTCTCTTTCGCCAGAACGGGCGAGCCCGTCACACTTCTTTTGATTCATCGGACGTGAAGTCCATGAATCGGAGTCCATCAAGTGTAGCCCAGCGAGGGTCGAGCGGAACCTGACAGTCACAACTGGCCTCGTTACGGTCGATGCCGCAGTAGGGGCAGAGCCCCTGACAGTCCTCGCGGCACAGCGGCGCGAGCGGTAAATCAAGGAAAATCGCGTCGTGAGCCAGCGGGGCCAGGTCCACGAAGTCGTTCTCGATCAGGTACGCCTCCTCGTCCTCGGGCCCACGTTCGTCGACGAAGCGCTCGTCGACGCTCACGAGACTGACGCCCAGTACCGGGACCGAACAGCGCCGGCACACCCCGTGCCAGGGCGCTTCGACCTTGCCCTTGGCGCGCAGTCCCCCACTGAAACTCTGCAGCGTGAGGCGCACTTTCAGCGTCGCCTCGGCGAAGACGTCGGTCTCGGCGGGACCACGCGGCGCGAACTCGTGCGCCTCGTCAAAGGGTGCCTCGAAGGAGACCACGTAGGTCGAAGGTACGTCGCGCAGTAGCTGGGCCACCGGGACGAGGAAGGGCGAGGCCACGACTTAGAAAGCGTCCTGATCGAAAAAGGACGACTCGTCGCCCGAGGTTGGACTCGTGTAGCCGGGTTCGTAGAGGGTGTCGTCGATCGGCACCGGCGCGGGCTCGATCATCGAGGTCGGCAGACCCTGGGCGCTCAGTCGTTCTCGTCCCGAGCGCGCGGTCTTGAGCAGCCGTTCGAGCACGATCTCGAAGTTACCGAGCTTGCCGTCGATGAAGTCCTCGGATTGGTTGATCATCGCGCGAGCCTGGGCCTGGGCGTCGGCGATGATCTGTTCGGAGCGCAGACGCGACTGGCGCACGATCTCGGTCTTGTCGACCATGCGGGCCGCCTCGGCGCGCACCTGGTCCATCAGCTGCTGCGCCTTTTGCACTTCAGCGGCCATCAATTCCTCGCGGTCGCGCAAGGCCCAACGCGCCTCGCGTACTTCTTCGGGCAGACTCGCGAGCGCCTGTTCGAGCAGACCGAGGACCTCCTCACGAGGTATCAGCGCAGAGTTGGACAGCGGCATCTGCTTGGCGTTCTCCACGAGTTCGATCAGGTCGCGAAGGTCCGTTTCGATGTCGCGTCGCGCGTGGCGCGCCGCGGGGGCGAACTCCTCGGGGTCGTCGTAGCCGTCAAAGGATGTCATGAGGCGTCCCCGGGGAACATCTTCTCGAGTCGGCGCGCCACGGGCGCGGGCACGAAGGCCGAGACGTCGCCACCGTAACGAGCAACCTCACGCAGCAGTCGTGAGGCGATGAACGAATGATTCGAACTCGACGGGATAAATAAGGTCTCCACGCCCGACAGCGACCGGTTCATCTGAGCCATCTGCAGTTCGCTCTCAAAGTCTGAAACGGCGCGTAGGCCCTTGACGATCGCCGTCGCGTCGACGTCGCGGGCCACGTTCACGAGCAAAGTGGAGATCGAGACGATTCGTACGTTCTTCAGGTGCGCGAGGCTCTCGGCGATCATCTCACGGCGTTCTTCGAGGTCGAACAGGGCCTCGGACTTCTGGGGGTTGCGGATCGCGGCGACGACGATCTCGTCAAAGATGTGCGAAGCGCGCTCAACGACCTCGAGATGCCCGTTGTGGAAGGGGTCAAAGGAACCCGGAATCAATCCAACCGTCACTCGTCTTCCCCTTCGTGCGGTTCCAACATCGTTACGAGCGTAGTGCCGTATCGCTTGGTTTTGGTAACGATCCAGCCAGCGGGTGCCTCCATATGACGGTCATTCTCAATCACCACTCGTGACGCGCCAACTCCCTTCAACAAACTTGCCACGTCGAGCGGTCCGTAGGGCGGATCACAGAGCACGAGATCGACGTCACTGGGTGCCTGCCAAAGTGGCAAAGTCGCACGCACGAACTGCGCCTCGCCGTGCAACTTCAGGGGCTCTAAGTTGAGCTTCGCCGCGGCCAGGCACAGCGGGTCCGAGTCCACGAAATAGACCTTGGTCGCCCCACGCGACATCGCCTCGATGCCCATGGCCCCCGAACCGCAGTAGAGGTCCACGACCACCAGGTCGTGCAGGCCCCCTCGGCTTTCGAGCATCGAGAAGATCGCCTCGCGGGCGTAGTCAGTGGTCGGTCGCACCGTCGCGGGCAATTTCGCCTTGAGCGGACGTCCCCGGGCCGCACCGCCAATCACTCGCACGTCTCAAGGGTAGGCGCTCGACGCTCAGGACTTAAACAGGTAGTCCGCCTCATCGTCGTCAACGAACAGACGAAGTTCGTCCACCAGTTCGGGTTCCAAACCGAGGCCGTCCACCTGGACGAGCGCCGAAGCGACTGACTGGGCCGCGATCAAGAGATCCTCGTCGCGACGCAGGTTCGCCAGACGCAGGTCGCTTCGCCCGCGTTGGCGCGCCCCGAGCAAGGTGCCCTCACCGCGAAGATCGAGGTCCACCTCGGCGAGGGCGAAACCGTCATTCGAATCCACGAGGGCTTGAAGGCGCACCGCGCCTTCGTCGTTGGGTGGGGCCCCGAGCAAGTAACAGAAGCTCTGCGCGTCACCGCGCCCGACCCGGCCGCGCAACTGGTGCAACTGGGCCAGACCGAAGCGCCACGCATCCTCGATCACGATCACGCTCGCCTCGGCAACGTCCACGCCGACCTCAATGACGACCGTCGCCACCAAGACGTTCAAGTCACCCGCGCGAAACTGCGCCATCACCTCTTCTTTTTCGGGGCCCTTCATCTGTCCGTGCAAGAGACCCACGCTCAGTCCACGCAGTTCACCTAGGGCGAGCCTCGTGCGCTCCTCGACCGCGCTCGTCGCCTCGACCCGCTCGGATCCCTCGACGAGGGGACAGATCACGTAGGCCCGCCGTCCCTTGGCGACTTCGTCACGCACCTTCTGCCAACATTCGTTGACTTCTCGTTGCTCGCGGGCCCAGCTGGTGATTATGGGTACTCGTCCCACGGGCATCTCGTCGAGCACCGAACGGTCGAGGTCGCCAAAGACCACCATGGCGGCCGTGCGCGGAATGGGCGTGGCGGTCATGACGAGCAGGTCCGGGTCGGCGCGTTCCTCGGAATGCTGCTTGCCTTTGTCGCGCAACGTCGCACGCTGCTCGACCCCGAAGCGGTGCTGTTCGTCGATGACGATCGCCCCGAGCGCCTTGAAACGTACGTCATCGGTGAGTAGCGCGTGCGTTCCCACGACGATGTCGACACTCGCGTCAGCCAAGCCGTCGAGGATCACCTGGCGATCGCGCGCTCTCACGCGCCCGCTCAGCAACTGGATCGAAAGCGGCCGCTCGCCGCCGAGCACGCGCTCGTCGTGGACACTGAGACCCTCGAGGTCCTTGCGCAACGACGCCAGATGCTGTTCGGCGAGTACCTCGGTGGGAGCCATGAGCGCACCCTGTCGTCCCCCGTCGATCGCCGCCAGAAGTGTCGTGAGCGCCACGACGGTCTTACCCGAGCCCACGTCGCCCTGTAAGAGCCGGTGCATGGGCAGCGGGGACGCCATGTCGGCGGCGATGTCGGCGAGCACCCGGCGTTGTGCGTTGGTGAGCGCGAAGTGGTGACCCGCGAGGAAGCGGCGTACCAACGTCGACGATGGCAACAGCGCGGCCCCGGGCTCGACGTCGAGGTCCTCTGGATCAATGGGATGACGGATAGCCGTGGCACTCTGCTCGAGACGGCGCCGTCGAAGCGCGAGCAACAGCTGGAGCCGCAAGAACTCGTCGAAGACCAATCGACGTCGAGCGGGTGCGACGTCGGCGAGGTCGGTGGGCAGGTGAATGCCCCAGTAGGACTGCGTACGATCAACGAGTTCGAGTTCGTCGCGAACCGAAGACGGCACCGGGTCCAACAGAGGACCCGCTCGGCGCAACGATTCTTCGATGAACCCGCCGATCTCCCAACTGGTGAGACCGGCCTTGCCCGAGGCGGGATAGATAGCGACCACTCGACCGACGCGCGAGAGGTCGCGCTCGTCGCCCGAAGGACCAACGATGACGTCCACGACCGGGTTGGTCATCTGGCGCTGGCCCTTGTACTCACCGACCTTGGCGAAGAAGAGCGCCTGGACGCCCACGGGTAGTTGACGCTCGCGCCAGGCCTGGTTGAAAAAGACGATCTTGATCGACCCACCGTCGTCGGCGACCGAGACCTCGACCATCACCTTTCCCTGTTTGGTTCGCCGCGACGAAACCTTCTTCACCTCGCCAAAGACCGCCGCCTCCTCGCCCACCGTCAGGTCCGAGAGGTCAACGCGTTTCGTGCGGTCGATGTAGCGGCGTGGATAGACCGTGAGCAGGTCGAAGACGTTCTCGATGCCCAACGAAGCCAACGCTTCGGTCCTCTTCTCGCCAACGTGACGCAGTTGGCTGACCGCGACGTCGCCCAACTGGCGGAGTCGGCGCCCGGCCGAGTCGCTCACTCGATGCCGAAGTAGTAGGGGTAGAGCGGTTGACCACCGTGATGAACCTCGACGCTCAACTGGGGGAACTCGTCAGCGACGAACTCGGTGATCCGGCGCGTGTTCGCCGGGTTAGATCCATCGCCTTCGATGATGGTGAGCAGCTCGTGCTCGGGCTTGATGAGGGCAACGAGCAGGTGGTTGCTCGCGACCGCAATCGAGTCGGCGATTGATTGGACGCCCTGGGCACCGAGACCAATCCAGTCCCCGACGTGCACCTGGCCCGCGTCGGTCGCGGTATCGCGCACCGCCTGGGTCACCTCGCCCGCCACCACGTTGCAGGCTGAAGCGCCCATCGAGGTCCGGTTCTGTTCAGCCGTCGCGTCGGGGTCGTAGGCGAGCAACGCGGCGAATCCCTCGACGATCGAATTGGTGGGCACGACGGTGACTACCTGCTCGACGAGCGCGTCCACCTGCTCGGCGACCGGACGAATGTTCTTGTTGTTCGGAAGGATCACGACCTCGCTCGAGCCGGTGGCGAGCACCGCTTCGACCAGGTCGGCCGTCGAGGGATTCATGGACTGACCACCCGCGACGAGGCGCCGAACCCCGAGTGTCTTAAAGATGCGACCGACCCCGTCTCCCACGACGACCGCCACGACCGCGGTCGCGGGCGCCGGTTCGTCGACGTCCTCGCTGGAATCAGCGATGCCCTCGCGCACCCAGCGCTCTTCGATGACTTGTTCGCTGAGATCAGTCACGCGGATATCGCGGGGACGCCCCGCGTCGATCGCCGCCTCGATGGCGGCACCTATGTCGTCAGTGTGGATGTGACAGTTGTAGAGACCTTCACCGCCGACGATCACGATGGAATCACCGATGCCCGACCAGACCTCGCGAAACGCGTGCATCGTCGAGTCGTCGGCGTCGAGCAGGTACATCACCTCGTAGCGAAGTTCTGAGATGTCACCCTCGTCGTGGTGCGCGGGTTGTTCTTGGACGTGGACGTGAATCGTCTCGAGCGCGGGCGGCTGGGGTAAAGGGTCGCCGGCGAGCACGTGACACAACGCTTCGAACCACAAGAGCAAACCCGAACCGCCCGAATCAACAACACCGGCCTTCTTGAGGACGTCGAGTTGTTCGGGGGTGTAGGCAAGTGCCTCACGCGCACGTTCACGCGCCCCGCGCACCATCGCCGTGAGATTCTCCGCGTGAGCCCGGGCTCCCTCGGCGCCGGCGCGCGCGATTGAAAGTATCGTCCCCTCGATCGGGCGAACCACGGCCTGGCGCGCCAGGACGTCGGCGTGCTCGAGGGACTCGACGAAGAGTTCGGTGTCGACGTCACCCTCTTTGGGGAACTTCTCGACGAGGCCGCGCAGCAGCTGGGAGAGGATGACCCCGGAGTTACCTCGCGCACCCATCAGCGACCCGTGGGCAATGGCGTGGGTCACCAAACCCATGGGGGCGTCCGGCTTCACCTCGTCCAACTCAGCGACCACCGACTCAACGGTGAGCGTCATATTGGTGCCCGTGTCCCCGTCGGGCACGGGATAGACATTAAGCCGGTTGATGACCTCTTTATGGGAGCGCAAAAGTTCGGCGAAAGTGCCGATGGCGCTGCGCAAGTGGGCCGCCGACAGCGACTTGGGAGAAGTCATTGCTAGCGATGCTACAATGGCTCTTCGGTTTGCACCGGCGCTGGCNNTTTGGCATGAACGTCTCGCACTCGCACCGTCGCACCAAGCGACGTTGGAACCCGAACATCCAACGCGTACGGGCCGTCGTCGCGGGTAGCACCACTCGAGTGAACGTCTGCACCGG
This sequence comes from Acidimicrobiaceae bacterium, assembly GCA_003133125.1. Classification (GTDB taxonomy): domain Bacteria; phylum Actinomycetota; class Acidimicrobiia; order Acidimicrobiales; family RAAP-2; genus RAAP-2. The sequence continues at coordinate 11,231 of PKZO01000067.1, forward strand.
TTGTCTGCGCTCGGGCAAGATCACCAAGCCCGCTCGTCGCAACGTCACGGCCTAGGTCCTTCGCCTAGAGCAGGTGCTGGAAACCTCGGCGTTCGAGAGGCTCGCCACTTAGCGTGCGCTGACCTTGGTCTTGGACCACCCGACCAATGCTGATTGGCGCTCGTAGTCCTCGATCGAGGAAGATCAGTCGCAGACGATCAGGATCGTTCGTGGTCATGAGCAGTTCGTAGTCCTCGCCACCGCTGATCGCCTCTTCGAGCGTCGCGCCCGCGGCGACCGGGACGTCCCCAAGGAAAAATCCCACCTTGGAAGAATCACAGAGCCGGTGCAGATCCAGTCCGAGCCCGTCGCTCAAGTCCATCATGGCGTTCACCCCCGCGTTTCGAGCAGCGACGCCTTCGGCGAGCCGAGGCCAAGGACGTCGATGCGCCACCACCAGTTCGTCATCGAGTGGCGCGCCCGCGCGCCGGCGGCGAAGTCCCGCCGCCGAGCGACCGAGGGGACCGGTCACCAAGATGGTGTCACCGGGTTGCGCGCCGCTTCGCAGGACGGCTCCGCGACCCGGACACTCGCCGAACACCGTGACCGCGATTGCGACGTCGTGGGATTGAGCGAGGTCGCCGCCCACTATGGGACAACTCGTCATCGCCGCGGCGTCGGCGACACCTCGGTGAAGTTCTTCCAGGTCCGTTCCCGGCGGAGAGCACACCGCGATGACCGCACCCCTCGGGCGCCCACCCATCGCCGCCAAGTCCGAAACCGCGGCGGCGACCGCCTTGAAACCGAGGTCTTCGAGGGGGAACAGCGACCCATCGAGGTGCACGCCCAACACCGCTACGTCGGTGCTGATGAGTGCTTCGCCCACGAACGGAGCCAAAACGGCCGCGTCGTCGCCGATATGACTTTCTCCCTTAGGAATCGCGTGACGGCCCACGATGGTGACGATACGCTCAAGTACGTCATCCTCATGCCGGGGGTGCTCTCCTACGAGAGCTAAGGGGTCAGCCGGCACGGGCTTGGCCCTGACGAGTCAGGTGGGCGCCGCACTGAAGCGTCGCCGAATGATTGGAGGACCTCATCATGAAGTACCCAACAACCAACAAGAAACTCATCGCTTGGGTGGAATTAGTAGCAAAGGTCACCACCCCTGATCGTATCCACTGGTGCGACGGATCCGAGGCCGAATACGACAAACTCTGCAAGGGTCTCGTCAAAGCCGGAACGTTCCGTCGACTGAACCCCAAGAAGCGTCCCAACAGTTACTACGCTCTCTCGGACCCGAGTGACGTTGCTCGCGTCGAAGACCGCACGTACATCTGCTCTGAGAAGGAGATCGACGCTGGTCCCACGAACAACTGGTGTGACCCCGAAGAGATGCGCACCAAGCTCAACGGACTCTTTCGCGGATGCATGAAGGGGCGCACCATGTACGTGGTGCCCTTCTCCATGGGCCCCCTCGGTTCGAAGATCGGTCACATCGGTGTCGAGATCACCGACTCGGCCTACGTCGCGGTGAGCATGAAGATCATGACGCGCATGGGCACCGGCGCCCTCGAAGTACTCGGTGACGGCGAGTTCGTGCCGTGCTTGCACTCGGTCGGCCAACCCCTTAAGCGCGGCCAGAAGGACGTCACTTGGCCGTGCAACGCGAAGGACAAGTACATCGTCCACTTCCCAGAGACTCGCGAGATCGTTTCGTTCGGCTCGGGCTACGGCGGCAAC
>PKZO01000040.1:0-224 GCA_003133125.1 Acidimicrobiaceae bacterium
GCCCGGGATTCTCGTTCAAGACGTACATGAAGCCGTCGTCGCGCACTTCGAAGATCTCAGGGGCGATGCCCATGCACACTCCGTTGCTCGTGCACAGGTCGTAGTCAACAATGACCTTCATGACGACTCCTTCGTTTCCTAGCATCGTACTAGGCGTACTCGGTTCCTTGAAGCAAACTCACGCTACGTGCGTATGATTCTTCTCGAACGAAGGATGGCCATGG
>PKZO01000040.1:229-6813 GCA_003133125.1 Acidimicrobiaceae bacterium
CGACGTGACGTCGTGATCGCGACCAAGTTCGGCATGCCCATCGACGAAACGCACTTCGGCGCGAAACCTTCCTACGTCAGGGCCGCCTGCGAGGACTCGTTGCGCCGACTGGGCACGGACCACATTGATCTATATCAATTGCATTACCCCGACGAGAAAGTGCCGATTGGCGACACGCTCGGTGCCCTACAGGGTTTGATCGCCGAGGGGAAGGTCCGCGAGATCGGCTGCTCGAACATGAGCGCTCGACAACTCATTGACGCGAAGTCCGCCGCAGGAACCAGAAGCCCCTTCGTGTCGGTCCAGAACCAGTATTCATTGCTCGCGCGCGAACCCGAGAGCGACGGCGTGATTAAGGCGTGCGCCGAACTCCACCTCGGGTTCCTGCCCTTTTATCCGCTCGCGAACGGACTGTTGACGGGAAAGGTACGTCCCGGCGAACCAATTCCCGAAGGCACTCGCCTGGCGAACATGCCCTCGGATCGCAGTGCCCACTGGCTGAGCGAAGTACTTCAGTCCCGCGTCGCGACACTGCTTTCCTACGCCGAGCAGATCCAGGTGCCCCTGCTCACGCTCGCCTACTCCTGGCTGCTTAGTCACCCCGAGGTGAGCTCAGTTATCGCGGGTGCCTCCACACCCGAGCAGATCCAATCGAACGCCGCCGCCCCGATCTCCCTCGACGATTCGGTGATCGCGAAACTCAATGAACTCACTGCTTAACTAGCACCAGATCGACCAAGCGAGGACACGTGGGAACGACAAGTAGCGAGCACGCCCTAGACGGCTTTGAGATGACGCCCTTTCGCGCGCACGGTGAGTCCCACGACGTCTATCGTGCGGGCAACGGCCCGGCGGTGATCGTCATCCACGAAGTGCCCGGCATCACGCCACTGGTGGCGGCGTTCGGCAGGAAAGTGGCCGCCGCCGGATTCACGGCGGTGATGCCCGAGCTCTTCGGTACCGCCGGCGCAGAGGTGAGCGTGGGCTCGGCCCTGCGATCGATGTGGCACGGGTGCGTCAGTCGCGAGTTCGCCACCTTCGCCACCGGCAAGACCAGTGCGATCACGCTCTACCTGCGCGCACTGGCGACGTACGAACACGGCCAGTGCGGTGGACTCGGCGTCGGTGCGGTGGGCATGTGTCTCACCGGTGGCTTCGCGCTCGCGATGAGCGTGGACGACGTCATGCTCGCGCCGGTGCTGAGCCAGCCCTCCATGCCGTTTCCCGTCGCAAGCTCGCGCAAGCGCGACCTCGGCATCAGCGACGCCGACCTCGCCGTCGTGAAGGGTCGCGCGAAGGACGGACTCTGCGTAATGGGCTACCGGTTCACCGGCGACAAGGCGGCACCCGCCGAGCGCTTCGCTCGACTGCGCGAGGAGCTCGGCGAGAACTTCATCGGCGTCGAAATCGACTCGTCCGAAACGAACCCGTGGGGCTATCGCAAAGGGGCACACTCAGTTCTCACCGAGGACTACAGCGACGCCGAGGGTTCGCCCACGAGAAAGGCCCTCGAGGACATCCTCGAATTCTTCGCAACGCGCCTCAAGGGCGACGAAGCCCCCTAGCCGGTCTTGACGGTGGCGAGGATCTTGGTGAGCGTGTCCTTCGCGTCCCCGAAGACCAGCATCGTCTTAGGGTTGTAGAGCAACTCGTTCTCGATACCCGCGAAGCCTGGTCGCATCGAACGCTTCAAGAACAGCACGTTCTCTGCGAGGTCGGCGTGGATGATCGGCATGCCGTAGATCGGCGACGTCTTGTCGTCAACGGCGGCGGGGTTCACGGTGTCGTTCGCACCCACGACGAGCGCGATGTCGGCGGTACTGAGTTCGGCGTTCGCCTCGTCCATCTCGATCAACTGTTCGTAGGGCACGTTCGCCTCAGCGAGCAGCACGTTCATGTGACCGGGCATGCGACCCGCCACCGGGTGGATGGCGAAGAAGACCTCGATGCCCTTTGACTCGAGCTCTTCGGCGAGTTCGCGCACGACGTGCTGGGCCTGGGCGACGGCGAGACCGTAGCCCGGGATGATCACGACGCGACTGGCGTAGTTCATCATCACGCCCGCGTCCTCGGGAGTACCCGAGCGCACGCTTCGTCCGTCGTCGCGCGTGGTGTCACCCGAGGCGGTGATGACCGAACCGAACGCGGAGAACAGGACGTTAGAAAGACTGCGTCCCATGGCCTTGCTCATCAGGCGCGTGAGCAAGATACCCGAAGCACCGACCAACGTACCCGCGACGATCAGCAGGTTCGAGCCAAGGGTGAAGCCCGACGCGGCGACCGCGAGACCGGTGAAGGCGTTGAGCAGCGAGATCAGTACGGGCACGTCCGCGCCACCGATGGGCAGCACGAAGGCGACGCCCAAGATGAGCGCGAGCAGCAGCAGGATCCACAGCAGCACTTCGGAACCCGAGACGAGGATGATGATGATGAATACCAGCGCGCACGCGCCGATGATGGCGTTGATGACCTGCTGGCCGGGGTAGGTGACCGGACGACCGGTCATCAGTTCCTGGAGCTTCGCGAAGGCGATCGCTGAACCCGAGAAGGACACCGAACCAATCAGCACACCGAGGAGTACCTCGAGGATGACGTAGGTCGCGGGGTGGCTGGCCTTGATGTGCACGAACTCGGTGATCGACACCAGGCACGCGGCACCACCACCGACCCCGTTAAAGATCGCCACCAACTGGGGCATCGCGGTCATCTTGACGAAACGCGCCACCGGCACGGCGATGAGCACGCCAATCAGCATGGCGAGCAGNNGAGCCACCTCGTCAGTGCTCTTTGGAGCCGCCTTGGGCTTGGGCTTGAACATCTCGAGCATCCGGTCGGTCACGACGAAACCGCCCACGACGTTAAGGGTGCCGAGCAGGACAGCGAGAAAACCGAGGACCTCTTCGAGGTTCGTGTTCGCCGCTCCAAGGATGAGCATCGAACCCACGACGATGACGCCGTGGATCGCGTTCGATCCGCTCATGAGTGGCGTGTGCAAGATGCTCGGCACCTTGGAGATGATCTCGATACCCACGAAGATGCTCAGCATCAAGACCGTGGCGTACTGCAAGAGGGTGTTACCCATCAGGCGTTCTCCTTCACTTCTGGGGTAATGGCCACGTGTTCGACACCGAGTGCCTCGGCCGTGGGGGCGTGATTGACTTTTCCGTCGCGCGCGACGGTGACCCCGATGACGACTTCGTCGTTCCAGTCCGGGCTTAGCTGGCCCTTCGAACCGAACAGGGCGAGCAATTTAAGAACGTTGTTGGCGTACATGAAACTCGCCGACGCGCCCATCTCAGAGGGTGGGTTCGAGAGCCCCACGACGCGCACGCCCTGGTGCTCGACGACCTCGCCGGCCTTGGTGAGTTCGCAGTTGCCCCCACCGTCGGCCGCCATGTCGATCACGAGCGATCCCTCGCCCATCGCTTCGACCATGGCCGTAGTGAGAAGGATCGGCGACTTGCGTCCTGGTACGGCGGCGGTGGTGATGACGATGTCGGCCGAGGCGACTTCGCCGAGCAGGGCCGCCTGCTGTTGGGCACGCTCTTCGTCGGTGAGTTCGCGCGCGTAGCCGCCCGCCGCGTCGGCGGTGACCCCGAGCTTGACGAAGACCGCACCCGCGGATTCAGCCTCTTCCTTCGCCGCAGAACGCACGTCGTAGGCGCGAACCTTGGCGCCCAAGCGTTTGGCCGTGGCGATGGCCTGCAGGCCCGCGACCCCGACACCCATGACGAGCACCTTGGCGGGACGAATGGTTCCCGCTGCCGTGGTCAACAGCGGGAAGAATCGGTCGAAGTGAGAAGCGCCGGCGAGAGCGGCGCGGTAGCCCGAGACGGTCGCCTGACTCGAGAGGGCGTCCATGTACTGGGCCCTCGAAATACGCGGCAACAGGTCAAAGGAGAGAACCGTGATACGTCGGTCGTTGAGCGCCTTGACGATGTCCTGGGCGAGGAGGGGCGAGAGGAACGAAAGGTGTAATGACCCTTCGGGCAATGCCTTCACCTCGTCGAGCGTCGGCGGGTTCACCCGCAGATTCACCTCGCCCGCGGGCGAGTCCGCGATCGTCGCACCCACGGCCTGGTAGGCCTCGTCGGTGAAGTGCGAGCGAGCACCCGCTCCTCGCTGCACCACCACTTCCCAGCCGTCGCCCACCAAGGATTTGACGGCGTCGGGCGTGAGCGCGACGCGTGTCTCTCCGGTACGCGACTCTCTAAAGAGCGCAATTTTCATATCTCTGTTTCTAGCAGCCCACTTCGGCGCGCCTAATAGAAAGGCCCTTAGCCATTAGGTACGAATGTCACAACTTGCTCTACTAATTGCTCGGGGGCCTCGAGTGGGATCCAGTGTCCGACGTCTTCGAGTCGCGAATAGGTGAATCCGTGCGTACAGTAGGCGCCCGAGTCAATCATCTGGCGCTCGACGAGCCCAGCGTCGCGACTCGACCAGATGCCCAACGTCGGTACCTGGATCGGGGGCAACACGGGGGGCCGAGCCACGAACGCCTCGGGGGGGATGTTGGCTCTATACCACTGCAGGTGAGCGGACATCTGTCCATCGCGTTCGAGTTCAGCGATGACCGATTCCACGCGGGGATGCCCGAGCCAGGTTCGCATCGCCTCGTAGTCGTTCTTTCGAAGAAACGCCTCACCGAGTCCCTCGTGCGCGAAGAGCAAGGTGTACCAACTCTTGATCTGTTGTTGGAGACCCGCGGAGCGAAACGCGGTCGGGTGCCCGACCGATAGCACCACCAGTCGTTCGACGACCGTTGGCTCGTAGGCGGTCGTCACCCAGGCGAGGTTGGCGCCCCAGTCGTGACCCACGAGGCTCACCTTGCCTGGTCCGAGTGCGCCCATGATCGCGTTGAGGTCCGAAACCAGCAGGTGCATGGCGTAGTTGGACGTGCCCTCGGGCTTTGAGCTGAGCCCGCAACCGCGCAGGTCCGGTACCGCCACCCGGTAGCCGCGCTCGACCAGGGCGGGAGCGACCAGATCCCACAGCGCCGAGGTGTCAGGCCAACCGTGCAACAACAGAATCGTCGGGCCAGAACCGTCCAACTGGACCGAGAGAGTGACGGAGCCGTTTTCCACAGAAATTCGCTTCATTTCTCGAAGGTACTCGAACTAGAAAGTGATGCATGAAACCTTTCCGTTTGAACGTCGACTCGCCCGTGGGGGTCTGGGGCGTCGAAGGTGACGACCTCGGAGTCACGCGCATCTGTCTACCGAACGAACGCGGTCGTGCGAGCGTGGGCACACCACCTCATTGCGTCAGCGACGCCGCCAAGCAACTCGAACAGTTCTTTGCGAGAAGGCGCCGCGACTTTGACGTGAAGCTCTCGCCGGTCACGGCGACGAAGTTCCAGCACGAAGTCTGGAAAGCGTTGGAGAGGATTCCGTACGGCCAGGTTCGCACGTACTCACAGGTTGCCAGTGCCGTCAAGCGACCGCGCGCGATGCGCGCGGTCGGCAACGCGAACCACGCCAATCCCTGGCCAGTGATCGTGCCGTGTCATCGCGTGGTCGCCAAGGACGGCCTCGGTGGTTACGGCGGGGGCGAACCCGTCAAGCGCTTCTTGCTCGAACTCGAAGGCGTGTCGCTGTTCTAGAGGAAAGGCTTGGACTCTTCGTCGGGAATGAGCATCTTGCTCACGGGCACGTCGTCGTAGCGCACGTGCGAGATCTGGCGGATCGTTCGCCGGGTGAGCCAGAAGAGCACCAACGCCCAGGGGACTTCGAGCAGCCCCGCGAACAGGATGCTCTGAATCACGTCACCGCGACGAGCGGTCGTCACGTCGAACCACGCGTCGATGATCAACAACGTGCCCGCCGCGGTCGCGTAGAGCGAGAGGATGGCCCGTCGTCGCCACGCCGCCCAGCCGGTCGCTAACAACATAACGATCTGGGCAATGTCCAGGCCCACCCAGGCGACGTTCCAATGGTTCGCCACGTAGTGCGGCGGCAGGTACAGGCCTATGTAGATCGTCCAGATGATCTCGATCGACGCCGCACCCGTCAGTACGAGCAGAAACCGCGAGCGTGTCGAACGAGGAAACCGCGGTACGTTCATGGGCTACACGATCACCGCGACCGGACTTTGCAAGGCGTCGTTCATCGCCACCGCCCCGTCATAGAGAGCCTGACGTTCGTCGTCGCTCAGCACGTCAAAGAAAGCGGCGACGCCCGAGGTCGTGAGTTCTTCGGCCCGCGTCTTCTTCGCCTCGAGTTCGCTGGTGACTTCAGGAACCTCGTGCTCGGCGTAGCCGTGGAGTTTGAAGATGAACGGCTCCTGCAAGTAGGACGCCTGCGCGGGGGTGATGCCGGCCTCGTGGATTGCGTCGATGTGCACGCCCCCGCGTAGTTCGCGCAACAATATGGCGCCCAAGTACGCCGCGTGCACTGGGCTCGGCGGCGCACTGAACTGCTTGTAGCCGTCAACCAGCGCGTGATGCCCCTCGGGCACGGCGTTGGCGACCCTGTAGGCGGCTTTAGCGAACGCGCCGAGCACGCTCGTGGGCACGGCCCCGAAGGTCTCGTCGGCGAACGCGTAGGCGGCGAGCACGTGGTCATTGGCTACGGTCACCGGAT
>PKZO01000011.1 GCA_003133125.1 Acidimicrobiaceae bacterium
ACGGCCCGCTGGGGCTTGTCGGCGGTCGTCTGGTCAAAGAGTTGGGACCACTCGACTAACGCCGCGTCCCCGCGTTCGCGCACGTCCTTGACGACGTCTTCGATACTGAAGCTTCGACCAGTGTCGACTGGTTTACTCATGGCAACATCCGTTCTACGGGCAGCGTGAGGATCGAACTCGCGCCGCACGCTTCAAGCTTGGGCAGCAGCGACCAGATGTCCGCGGCGGGAACGAGCGCGTGCACCGCAACGACACCCGGCGTCGCTAGATCCATCACCGTTGGCGAACCGGTGGTGGGCAGCAGCGAGGTCACTTCAGCGAGACGATCCTTCGCGACGTTACAGAGCAAGTAGCGATTCGCCCGGGCGTTGATCACCGAACCCAGCACCGTGGTCAGCGTCTTTCGCGCTTCGATGTCCATCGACCCGCTGCGTCCCACCAACACCGCCTCGGATTCAAACAAGGTTCCAATCGAGCGCAGTCCGTTCGTGCGAAGCGTCGAACCCGTCGACACGAGGTCGATGATCGCGTCGGCGAGTCCGAGGCGTGGCGAGATCTCAACCGAACCTGCGACGCGTACGAGCTCCGCCTTCACGCCGCGATCGGCGAGGATCTTTGCTGCGATGCGCGGGTGCGACGTCGCGATACGACGACCTTCAAGGTCCTCGACGCTGTTCGCGCTGTCTTCCATCGAAACCGCGGCTTGCAGCGAGCAGGTACCGTAGCCCAAGCGCAACAGCACCTCGACGTCGCTGTCGTTTTCAAAGACCAAGTCAAGGCCGGTGATGCCACAGTCGACGACGCCGTCTTGGACGTACTCAGGGACATCGTCGGCCCTCACGAAGAGCAAGTCGATGTCCGCGTTACGACAGTGGGCCTGTAAGACCCGCTCNNCCCTTGCTCGGCAGCGCCATCGTCAGACGTCTGTTCATTTTCGACCTCGTTTCAGGACTTCCTTGTAACCACCTTCGCCGTAGTGCAGCCAGTGCGCGACACGCGTCACCGTCGCCGTCGAGGCCCCGGTACGTCGCGAGATCTCCTGGTACGGCACCGCCTCGTCCACGAGACGCGCGACTTGCAGGCGCTGGCCCATGGCGTCGAGTTCGTTGGTCGTGCACAGGTCGCGCAGGAACGCCGCNNTATGCTAGCATATTACTACGCTACTATGCAACTTATCCCCGCCCTCGATCTCCTCGGTGACTACGCCGTGCGTCTGGAACAGGGCGACTACGACCGGGTCCTCTTTCGCCAGCCCATTGAAGAGTTCATGGGCCGCATCGTTGCGACCAAACCCGGCTTCATACACATCGTGGACCTCGAGGGTGCGCGCGACGGCGAGTTGAGGGCGAGCGTCGTTGAACGCTGCACCGCCCTCGCTGGTGCAATCCCCTTGCAAGTCTCTGGTGGCATCCGCTCAGTCGCGAGCGCCGAGCGTGCCCTTGGCGCAGGAGCGACACGAGTGATCGTCGGGACGGCCGTGTGGACGAGTCGCGAAGCCCTGGGGGAATTCGTCGACGCGCTCGGTTTGCGTCTGGTGGTTGCCATCGACGTTCGTGACGGTGAGCTCTCGGTGCGAGGCTGGAAGTCCTCGGCGGGCATCAGAGTCGAGGACGCGCTCGAACGCTGTCTGCTAGCCGGTGTCGCACGACTCCACGTCACCGCCATTGACCGCGACGGCACGATGCGCGGTCCAGACCTCGCGCTCTATGAGAAGGTCTGCGCGAGCGGCATCGCGGTCGTGGCGGCGGGCGGCGTGCGCAATGACGATGACGTCGCCTCTCTCGCCGCGGTGGGTTGTGAAGCGGCAGTGATGGGCGTGGGGTATTTAAAGAGGCTGGGTCTCGAACTCGACTCGTAACTTTGCTTGGATTTCCTTGAAACAAAGGGACTTTTTCCTCTAAAGATGTTGCGAAGGCCTCGGTCAGAATGTAGAAAGTCGAAATTGAAAGGAATCACGTATGAGGCGCAAGACACTAGACCTGCTACTTAACTGGGTCGGCGTTCTGCTGACCGTGATGCTGCTCGTAGCTGGCGTCGGGCTCTTGGTTGGTTACAACTTCACCAGTTCACAGGTGAAGTCACAGCTGCTCGAGCAGAAGGTTTACTTCCCCGTCAAGGGAGGCCAGGACTACCAGGACCTCGTCACGGCCCACCTCACCTCCTACGCGGGTAAGGAAGTCCTCACCGGTTCCGAAGCGCAGATCTTCGCCAACGACATCATCGCCGTCGACACGAACGCGATCAGCGGCGGCAAGACCTACGCCCAGGTTAGCGCCGCGTCGCTGAAGGACCCCTCGAACACCTCCTTGGCCAACGAGGTGAACCTGGTCTTTCGTGGTGACACGTTGCGCGGACTACTGCTCAACGCCTACGCTTTCGGATTCCTCGGGGTCGTGGCACTGTACGCCGCGATTGCCTCGTTCCTTCTCGCCCTGGTCATGCTCGTGCTCACCCTGTTGGGTGTTCGTCACTACAGGAAGGGTGACCCGGCGGACGTGATCTAGAAGATCTGACTCCCCAAAAGAGCCCGGGACCCCCTCCCGGGCTCTTTTGACTTTTTAGAACTGAGTCGGCGGCGATTCACGCGACATCGCCACCACACTGAACGCGCAGTCGAAAGGAGAACGAGATCCGAGATCCACTCGAGTTGGACGTCGTCCCCGACCAAGACCTTCGCACGCTTCGCCACCGTCGGTTCATGACCGGTGCCGCGATTGTGGCGTTGATGGGACCAGGCGTGATGGTAATGCTCGCCGATACCGACGCTGGCAGTGTCATCACCGCCGCGCAGTCTGGCGCGAAATACCGCTACGTATTGGTACTTCCCCAACTGTTGCTCATCCCGGTCCTCTACCTGATCCAAGAGATGACGGTCCGGCTCGGACTCAGCACACAAAAAGGCCACGGAGCCCTCATCCGCGAGACCTTCGGCAAGCGCTGGGCCTTGTTATCAGCGGTGACCTTGTTCGTCGCGTGCGTGGGGGCGCTCGTCACCGAGTTCGCCGGGGTCGCCGGGGTGGGAGAACTGGTGGGGGTTCCGAGGTGGGTGTCTACCTGCCTCGCGGCGACCGCCCTGATGTCACTCGTGCTCCTCGGTCGGTATCGACGAGTCGAACACGTGGGCATCGCCGTGGGCGCGCTGGAACTTCTCTTCATACCAGCGGCCCTGCTGGCGCATCCTCACGTCGCCATGATGCTGCACGATTTTGCTCATCCTTTTCACGCGAGTGACGCCTTCGTGACCCTGCTCGGGGCGAACGTGGGCGCGGTGATCATGCCGTGGATGATCTTCTACCAACAAGAGGCGGTCATCGACAAGGGTCGGCGTGGTCTGAGTATCCGATCCTCGCTTCGCTCGGCCCGTTTGGACACGGCGCTAGGAGCGGTCGTCACTCAGATAGTGATGGTGGCGGTCGTGGTCGCCTCCGCGGCCACCCTGGGGGTGACTCACCAAGGGCGTGCTCTCGACAGCATCGGCGCCATCGCCAATGCTCTGACGCCATTCCTGGGGCATCGAGATGCCGTCATCTTTTTTGGGCTCGGCATGATCGGGGCTTCGGTGGTCGCGGCGCTCGTCGTCACCCTCGCGGGCGCGTGGGGAATCTCTGAGGTACTCGGTTGGCGTCACAGCCTCAACGATTCACCGATCCAAGCCGCCGGCTTCTACGCGCTGGCCGTTGGGGGAACGCTCTCCGGTGCGGTTCTGGTGCTCGTAGTGCCCAATCTCGTCAACCTCTCCGTCGACGTTGAAGTGATGAACGCGTGCCTCTTGCCGATCGTCCTCGGCTTTCTGCTCGCGCTCGAACGACGAGCCCTGCCTCCAGAGTTACGGATGCGAGGTGCGCGTAGGGTCATCACCTACGCGCTGACCAACCTCGTTATTCTCTTCGGGCTCTTCACCCTCGTACTCAGCCTGCACGGCGCGATCAAGTGACGATGTGCGATCAACTTCGTGAATCGCCTTGACCAAGAGAGTCCCTCNNAGCCGCCCCGCTCTCGTCGGGGCGATACCGGTTCGGCGCGCACTCCCTCGTAGAGCGCGCCGCACGGTGGGGGCCTGGTGCTTCGCCGACCACATGGGACCCGCGGACGTGACGAAAAAACACGGCCTGGACATCGGACCCCACCCCCACGCCGGCCTGCAGACCGTCACGTGGCTCGTCTCGGGCGAAGCGGTACACCACGACAGTCTGGGCACCGAGCAACTGATCGCCCCGGGACAACTCAACCTGATGACCGCGGGCAAGGGAGTGTCGCACTCCGAAGAGGCGACGGGACAGTACGAAGGGTCCCTGCACGGCATCCAACTCTGGATCGCTCAACCCGACGCGACGCGAGGTCTCGCGCCGGCCTTCGAGCATCACGGCGAACTCCCGAGGCTCGAGATGGCGAACCTTGGCGCGACGGTGCTCGTCGGTTCCTTCGAGGGCGTCACCAGTCCCGCGCGACACGACACCGACCTCGTTGGTCTCGAATTGGTCGTACGGGGCCCGACGGTCCTACCACTGCGGCGCGACTACGAGTACGCGATCATCGTCCTCGAAGGCGCGTTGCTCGTGCGCGACGAACTACTCGAACCCGGACACCTCGGTTACCTTTCTAGCGGGGACGACGAACTCTTCGTTGACGCGTCGCCATTCGCTCGCGCGATGTTCCTCGGGGGTGTCCCCTTCAAGAGCGAAGTCCTGATGTGGTGGAATTTCGTCGCGCGAAGCCGTCAAGAGATCGACGACGCCTTTACTTCGTGGAGGAACGACGACGGCCGCTTTGGTACTGTGACGAGTCCGCTCAGTCGCATCGAAACGACCGCACCGTACTGGCGTCGAGCCTCCAGCTAAAGAGAGACCCGCCGAAGGACTAGATCTTTTCGGGCACCATCTCGATGGCCCCGCACGGACATTCCTTCACGCAGATGCCACAACCCTTGCAGAAGTCATAGTCGAACTCGTAGCGCTCCCCCGTACCGAGCTTGCGTACCGCGTTGTCCGGACAAACCCCGAAACAGTTGTCGCATTCGAAGCAGTTGCCGCACGAGAGACAGCGCCGAGCCTCGAAGAGGGCGTTGTCCTCGTTGAGACCGCCGATCACTTCATCGAAGGTGGACTGTCGACGAATCTTTTCGAGTTCGGGACGCTTCTGACGCGGCGCGTCNNCCGTTCACAAAATCGTCAATCCCGTGAGCCGCGCGCTTGCCGTGGCCCACGGCGACCGTCGCGGTGCGCTCTGCGGGCACGGCGTCACCGCCCGCGAAGATGCCACTCGGCGCTGCCATCATTGACTGCTCCACTGTGACGACGCCGTTGGTGATCCTGATACCGGGTGCCCGGTCGAGCAACGAGAGGTCAGTATCCTGGCCGAGCGCGAGCACCAGGGCGTCCGCGTCGAGCTCCTCGAACTCACCGGTCGGCTCGGGGAAGCCTTCGGCGTTGAGCGCCATCTTTTCCAGGACCATCTTTTCGCCCTCGAATCGGTTGACCGTCGAGAGCCAGCGCACCGTCACCCCTTCACCCANNACCACGACGCGGCGCCCGAGCAAGGGCGGGTCGTCCTCGGCGACCTGGTGCAGGAACGTCACGGCGTCGACTACTCGCGACGAGTCGCCGGCGGGTATGTTCACGCGCTTGCCGAGTTGAGCCCCCACGGCGAGGAAGACCGCATCGAAGTTGCCCTTGACGCGTTCTTCTTCGACGTCGTGTACCACGTGATTCAGTTCGACTTCGACACCCTGGGCGACGATGCGACCAATCTCCGCGTCCAGAACTGAACGGGGCAGCCGGTAGGCCGGTATGCCGTAGCGCATCATGCCACCGAGTTGTGAAGCCGAGTCAACCAACTTCACCTGGTGCCCGAGACGACGCAGGTGGTAGGTGGCGCTCAGTCCGGCCGGACCCGCACCGACGACTAGAACTCGCTTGCCAGTGTCGCTACCGGGGATCGGCAAGGACCAGCGCTTTTCAATCGCGAGGTCCCCGAGAAAGCGCTCGACGGCGTTGATGCCCACCGCCTCATCGACCTGAACCCGGTTACACGCCGTTTCGCACGGGTGAAAACAAACCCGGCCCATGATCGCGGGCATGGGATTCTCCTCGACCAACTTCTCCCACGCGCGCCGGTAGTTCCCGGACTCGGCGTAGTAGAGCCATCCCTGGATGTTCTCGCCCGCGGGACAGGCGTCGTTGCACGGTGGCAGACGATCGACGTAGACCGGACGCTCGACTCGCCACGATCCGGTGTGGTTCGCGCGACTCGATCCCACATCCAAAGTGATGGCGAAGGGAATCTCCATTAGACGTGAACCTCCTGGTCGCTCGAAGCGGGCTCGACGAGCCCGTAGCGCGCGATGTTCTGGTCGGCGATCGTCTGGATCCGCGCGACGATATCGGGACGAGGCTTCTTGCCAAAGAGGTGGGCGTAGCGACGCTGGATCGAGAGGTACTCCTGGACCGGCACCTGACGGCGGATCTTGGCGACGTCCGTGACGACACCGTTGTGCGCCTCAAAGACCGGGAAGAGACCGGTTTCCTTGGCGAGACGCGCAATATGGATCGTCTCGCTCGACGCCGATCCCCAACCGAGTGGGCAGGGCACCAGCACGTGAAGGTAGCGCGCGCCGCGCATCGACATGGCACGCTCCACTTTCTGTTCGAGGTCGTGCAAGTCCGCAACGGTGGCGGTAGCGACGTAAGGAATGTCATGAGCCATCGCGATGCGCGGCAGGTCCTTACCTTGTCCAAAGACGTTACCCGGCTCGGGTCCCACGACGTCGGTGGTGGCCGTGCGTGCCGCGGGCGGCGTCGCCGCGGAGCGTTGCACGCCAGTGTTCATGTAACCCTCATTGTCGTAACAGATGAACAGGACGTCATCGTTGCGCTCGAACATTCCCGACAAGCACCCAAAACCAATGTCCACCGTGCCGCCATCGCCCGCTTGGGCGACGACACGGACATCGTGTAGACCCTTGACGCGAAGCGCGGCCGCGACGCCCGTCGCGACGGCAGGCGCGTTGCCAAAGAGCGAATGCAGCCAGGGGATGCGCCACGAAGTCTCGGGGTACGGCGTCGAAAACACTTCGAGGCATCCCGTCGCGTTCACCGCAACGATCTGACCCCCACTCGATCGCATCGCCGCGTCGAGGGCGTAGCGAGCTCCTAAGGCCTCACCACAGCCCTGGCAGGCTCGGTGTCCCGAGTCAATGGAGTTCGCGCGGTTGGGGCTCGACTGGACGGTGCGTTCGTCGTCGCTCAAGAGGCGGTTGCCCACCGCGAAGCTGCCAATTTGATAGAAGTGCACGGGTTGGGTGGTCACGACTCGCTCCTCGGGTATGAAGNNCCGCGCACCGCGTCGGCGATAAGTGCCTCGAGTGCCCGGCGCGTGATCGAACGACCACCGAGCCCCGCGACGACGTTACGCATCACGTACTGTTCGCCCTGCATCGACATCGCGACGTCGGTCGAGAGCACGCCGCCAAAACCTACTGAGAACGCCTTTTCGAGCACGACTATCTGTGACGCTCCGCTTAGAGCTTCGCGTACCGCGTCACCGGGGAACGGCCGAAAAGAGGTGATGCCCACCACGCCGACGCGTTCGCCCAATTCGCGTCGAATATCGACGGCGTCTTTGATCGTGCCGAGGACCGAGCCCAGCGCCACGATGATGATCTCAGCGTCCTCGGTCCGGTAGGCCCGCACGAGACCCCCGCTCGCGCGACCAGTTAACTCCTCGAACTCGGTGGCGATCACCGGGATGCGCTCTAAGGCGTCGAGCTGACGTAGATGAGCGAGATAACGAACTTCCTCGAAGGCCTCGGGACCCACCATGGCGCCAATGGAAACCGGGTCCGCGGGGTCCAACACCTGACGGGGCTCGTAGGGGGGAAGAAAGGCGTCAACGGTCGCCTGGTCGAGAATGTCCACGCCTTCGACGGCGTGAGTGAGTATGAATCCGTCCATGCAGACCATCACCGGCACCGAGAGTTCCTCGGCGAGTCGAAAGGCCTGCACGTGCAGGTCAGCCGCCTCTTGGTTGGTCTCGGCGAAGAGTTGGATCCAGCCCGAGTCACGCACTGCCATTGCGTCGCTGTGATCGTTCCATATGTTGATGGGCGCTCCGATGGCGCGATTCGCGAGCGTCATCACAATGGGAAGACCCAGACCAGCGGCGTTGTACACCGCCTCGATCATGTAGAGCAGGCCCTGGCTCGCGGTCGCCGTGTAGGACCGCGCCCCGGTCGCCGAGGCGCCAATCGCCACGGACATCGCGGCGAACTCGGATTCGACGTTGATGTACTCGCACGGTGCGAGGGTGCCTTCTTTTACCATCGCGCCGACGGCCTCGATGATGTGGGTCTGGGGCGAAATGGGATAGGCGCACACGACCTCGGGTCGACAGAGAGCCACCGTTTCGGCGACCGCACGCGAACCCTCAATTTGTCGAAGCATGAGCGAGCTCCTCTTTGGCGTTGATCACGAACTCGAAAGCGGCCGTCGCGGCGGCGGCGTTGCGCTCGCCCACCACACCTTCGAACCGGTCAAGGATGGCTTGACGAATGGCGTCCAGAGTGATCTCGCCGGTGAAGGCGGCAAAGCCGCCGAGCAACGCCGCGTTCGGCAAGGGTCGTCCGACGTGCTCGAGAGCGATCTCGGTCGCGGGGCAGGTGAGGAGACGGTCCTGGGCGAAGGCACGAAAGTGGTCGTCAAATCCCAACTCGGAGAATGAGCGTGACGTATTAATGAGGACGTAGCCGTCGTTCGAAAGACCCGAGAAAAGGTCGACTTGGTGGATGAGGGTCACGTCTTGGACGATTACCGCGTCGGGCTCCATCACCGGCTCGCGCGTGCGGATGGGCACGTCGTCAATGCGACAGTACGAGACGACCGGCGCGCCGGTTCGCTCGGATCCAAAACTCGGAAAAGCCTGTGCGTGACGCCCTTCGGCGAAAGCAGCGACGGAAAGAATCTCTGCGGCGGTGACCACCCCCTGGCCACCTCGGCCGTGAATTCGTACCTGGAGCATGGTCGTCTAGCGCCGAGCTCGCGGGTCGTTACGTATCGCAAGACCTTCGAACAGGAACGGGGAAACCAAGTAATCAGTCGAGACGCGGGCCATAAAACGACCGTACCGCACGTGAAACCTCAATGATTAAGGGCTTTGGTCACGAATTCGCACACGCGCACCTCAACAATCCAGTGCCACGAACCACAGAAACGGCCGAGCGAGCGAAGACGCCACGCTCCTTCAAAGGGCCCGACGGGTAGTCGTACTCCGTGGCGCGTGGAGGGATTGCGCTCATTTTGTAACGTTGAGTAATGACGAACCGATCCGCGAAGCCCAAAGCGAGTGTCGCGGTGACGCGCGGCTTCGCCGCTCACCTCTCGAACGCCGACGAGCAGGGACCGTCGCTCGAGTCGGACCTCGTCATGCTGGGCTCTCTGCTCGACCAGACCCTGCGCCGCCAGATCTCCGATGAGTTCCTTGACACGTTGGACATGGTGCGACGCGCCAGTGAGGACGACCTCGATTCCTCGATGCAGTTACTCGAGCGACTCGACCTCGCCACCTCGAGCCAGCTCGTACGTGCGTTTTCGATGTACTTCCATCTGGCCAACGTCGCCGAACAGACACACCGCGGTCGACAGAGTCGTGACGCTGACCACGGGCCCCTCGCGCGAGTCACCGCGCTCATCGAGAGCGCTCTCGCGCAAGGTCAGGTGAGCCACGCCGACGTCCAATCTGCCGCGCGCCAACTCGACGTGCGACCGGTCTTCACCGCGCATCCGACCGAGGCGGCGCGCCGATCCGTCTTGATCAAACTTCGAGCGGTCAGTGACCTACTCGACGAATCCGTGCTCGCGCGTCAAGGAACCAGTGACGAGCGTCGACGCCGTCGCGCGGCTGAAGTGGTCGACGAGCTCTGGCTCACCGACGAGCTGCGCCTCGAAAAGCCCGAAGTGCTCGACGAAGCGCGCAACGCCCTCTACTTCATCGACGGACTCATGCGACGCCCCGTCGCCGACGTCTTGGTCCAACTCGTCGAGTGCCTCTCGCGCTTGGACGTCGATCTACCCGTCGACAGTCGCCCCTTGACCTTTGGCTCGTGGATCGGCGGCGACCGCGACGGTAATCCGTTCGTCACCCCGGAGGTCACGACGTCGGTCGTCGATATGTCCCTCGAACACTCCATTCGGATGTTGATGACCTTGCTCGCACGACTGATCGATGAGATCTCAATCTCGCAACGTCACAGTGACATCTCTGAAGAACTACGGGCGTCGCTCGAGCTCGACCTCGAGCGCATCACCAACCTGGATCCGCGTTACCGGCGCCTTAATTACGAAGAGCCCTACCGACTCAAACTCACCTGCATCCGGGCCAAACTCGATTCGACCTTGCGACGAATGCAGCGCCGCAGTCGTCATCAACCAGGACTGGACTACGCCTCGACGAGCGAACTGGTCGCGGATCTTCGCCTGCTCTATGACTCGCTGATCGCCAACGGCGCCGAACACATTGCCCACGGCACGCTCGAACAGTCCATCCGCACCGTTGCCGCCTTCGGACTCACCCTGACGACTCTTGACGTGCGCGAACACGCCCAGGCCCACCACGCCGCGCTGGCGCCACTCATCGACCGACTAGGCGAGATCGACAAAACCTACGAGTCCCTTTCGCGCAGCGAACGATTCGAGGTGCTCGCCCACGAGCTCGCCTCCTCGCGACCGCTCGGACTCTTGCCCAAGCCCCTTGAGGGACAGAATCTCACGACCTTCCGGACGTTCGAATCGATAAAAGGCCTGCTCAATCACTTCGGCGAGCAGGCGTGTGAGAGTTACATCATCTCTATGACCAAGGGTGCCGACGACCTGCTCGCCGCGATTATTCTCGCACGAGAAGCCGGACTTGTCGATTTGACGAGCGGTCAGGCGCGAATTGGCTTCGTGCCGCTCTTTGAGACAATCGACGAACTACGTCGTGCCGGGGAGATCCTCGAGCAGCTCTTGGCCTTAGCGCCCTACCGACGTCTGGTTTCGCTGCGCGGCGACGTCCAAGAGGTCATGCTCGGCTACTCGGACTCGAACAANNCACGGCCGCGGCGGAAGCGTCGGTCGAGGCGGCGGGCCCACGCACGACGCCATCCTCGCCCAGCCCTACGGCGTGTTGAACGGCTCAATCAAGCTCACCGAACAAGGTGAGGTCATCTCGGACAAGTACCTGCTGCCCTCGCTCGCTCGAGAGAACCTGGAAGAACTGCTCGCCGCGGTCCTCGAGGGCGTCCTCTTTCACTCAAATCCCTGGATCGCCCCCGAGCAGTTGCCTAAATGGGACAGCGCCATGGATATCGTCGCGGACGCCTCACTGACCGCCTACCGCGGTCTGATCAAGGACCCGAACCTTCCGAACTACTTCAACCTCTCGACGCCGGTCGACGAACTCGCGAATCTGCACATTGGCTCAAGACCTGCCCGTCGTGTCAAGGCCGACGACGGGATCGAGTCGTTACGCGCCATCCCCTGGGTTTTCGGTTGGACCCAGTCGCGCCAGATCGTTCCTGGATGGTTCGGTGTTGGTAGCGGGTTGTGCGCCGCGCGCGAGGCGGGACTCGCCGACACCCTGACGCGAATGAACGAGGAATGGTCCTTCTTCACGTCCTTCATCTCGAACGTCGAGATGACGCTCGCCAAGACTGACATGAAAATCGCCCACGAATACGTGCATCGTCTCGTGCCACGTGAACTCCACTACCTTTTTGATCTCATCAACGAGGAATACGAACTCACTGTTCGTGAGATCCTGGCCGTGACGAACTGCTCGACGTTGCTTGAATCCCAGCCCCTACTCGCGGGGACGCTGCGCACCCGCGACCAGTACTTGCGGCCCCTCCAGCTCACTCAGATTCAATTGCTCAAGCAGGTCCGCGAGAATCGCGCGAACGCCCAAGAGGTGGACGAGCTGATGCAGCGCGCGCTGCTACTCACCATCAACGGCATCGCGACGGGCCTTCGTAACACGGGTTGAGCCGGGCGGCCGACTGGCCTACCGGTAATCAGTCCGACGACGAAGCTTCCACGACCGCTTCGATCCTCACCGTGGACCCCGTCGGCGCCTCAGGAACCACGTTGGTGTCCACCGACTTGCCGTCAACGACGAGCCGACGAACGCGGCCCGTCACGCCGGGTTCCTGTCGTACCATGATCTCGTAGGTCGCTCCGCGCCACTTTCGCACGGCGCTGAAACCTGGCCACGAACTCGGCAAGACGGGATCGATGCGAAGTCCAGCCAATTCAGGTCGAATACCGAGGATCCACTGGGTGATCGCCGTGATGTGCCACGACGCCGAACCCGTCAACCACGAGTTCTTCGCTTCGCCAAAGCTCGGGGCGTCTCTTCCGGCGATCATCTGCGCGTAGACGTACGGCTCGCACCGGTGCACGTCACTGATCACAGCGCGCGCCGAGGGATTTGTCCGCTTGTAGTACTCAAAGGCGGCGTCACCGTGGCCGAGCATCGTCTCGGCGATCATGATCCAGGGATTGACGTGGCA
>PKZO01000080.1:0-267 GCA_003133125.1 Acidimicrobiaceae bacterium
GAGGAATGAAGAAGTTCACGGTTATCGCAATCCACGCTGCGAATGCGTACGTCGCCAACCGGCGCGTAATGAACTTCATCGATACCTCCTTCGGTGAGTTCTCACTGTGCCCTTCTATTCAGGTCTCCATGAAAGTTATCACGATGAAACATGGCTCCCGTTCCGAGACTCCGGGCTTACCTCAGTGTTCGTGTTCTCAGGCACGTCATCCGTACCAGTCAGTAACATTCGAACCTCACAAACCTATGAGATTAAATCAACTTCCTC
>PKZO01000080.1:306-3034 GCA_003133125.1 Acidimicrobiaceae bacterium
TCCAAGACTCTCGGTTTCCATGGTCGCCATCTCTTCAAGAGTCCACTAGAGCCAACGTGCATGACACCAATCTCGAGATCTCGTTAGAACGGCCGCAAGTAAGTAAGGACCTTCGACACTGGTCCCATCTCCGTCACAGAGCGAGAAAGTGTTGTATAGATCAAAAGAAAATTGATGCTTACTTGGCCGCGTAAAAAGAGAGACCTGCACTGCCCNNGCGTGCGCCGCAAAGTCCAGGAGTTGAGTCCTGAGCCCTTTCAAACTTCGCAATGGAGAAGGAACAGACGAGCTAACCCACCAGCACGTGCACGGTCCAACTCCTCATCAAATTCGACACACACTCAAAACGCAACGGACTGGCTCGCTCCGACTTGCGCGCCGCTTTGAAACTGCGTTGGCCCGCGTGATGACGACTCCTCCATCACCCAACTACGACACATCGCACCGAGGAATCATGAACCATTAAAGCGCNNTTCAACGAACTCCAAGAAGTAGTTCGTTGACCAGTTGGTCGAGACGCTCGTGACCATAACCAACCGCGGCGAGCTTCTCCTCAGAACTGGCAGCCGCTTCGGCCCGGACTGCCTGGAGACCCTTAGCGCTAAGTCCCTCGGGAGACGTCAACTCGAAAATGGCCGACTGACGAGCAACTTCGAGGGCCTGGGCGATCTCAGGATCCTCGTGAAACCGCTTCGCCTTTTCCTTCAGAATCAGGTAGGTACGCATGCAACCGCGTGCGAAGTCCCACACACCCTCGGCGTCTTCGGTTCGGTAAGCGTGAGCGTCGAAGTGGCGCATANNGCTGCGCGTTGAGGTCGATGTGAAAGAGCTTCCCTTGCCAAAGGGCTTGGGCGATCGCGTGGGAAAAAGAAAGGCCACTCATGGTCTCGTGGGCAAATTCTGGGTTCACACCAACCATTTCAGGCCATTCGAGCCTTTCAATGAACGCCAGTGCGTGACCAACTGTTGGCAGCAAGATGTCACCACGAGGTTCGTTCGGCTTCGGTTCAAGCGCAAAACGCAAGTTGTAGTTTGATTCACGCGCGTACGCGCAACAAAGATTCACGGCCTCGGCGTAGCGGTCGAGCGCACCTTTGATGTCCTTCGCGGCGTCGGCCTCAACACCTTCGCGTCCTCCCCACATGACAAAAGTGGTGGCACCGACCTCGACACCGAGGTCAATCGCATCAAGAGTCTTCGCCACGGCGAAACGCCGCACAGCTGGATCATTCGCTGTGAACGCACCTTCTTTGAAAATCGGCCGATGAAAGAGGTTCGTCGTCGCCATAGGCGCCTTCAGCCCCGTCTCTTGAAGGGCGGCCACAAACCGCTTTACAATGGCGTCGCGTTCAGTCTTGCTCGAACCATACGGAACGAGATCGTTATCGTGGAAGTTCACGCCGTAAGCACCGAGTTCGGCGAGGTGGTGCACCGTATCAACGGGATCCACTGGTGCGCGCGTCTCTAAGCCGAATGGGTCACGGCCGGGATTCCCTACCGTCCAAAGACCGAAGGTAAACCGATCGGCTGGTGTGGGCACAAAGGCCTCGGACATAATCTCTCCTCAGTCGNNCTCGCGTACCGATGACGAATTCCCTCGGCGTCAAGTGATCCGTTTCCGGGTTCAACAATTTCACCAGAACCAAGACTCCAAGAATTCACAATGGCATCAACGTCGCTCGTGCTCTCCATAATCGCGGCTTGTACGCACGCGCCCGCCGCAACAATCTCAGTCTCATCGGGCACCACGACTGAACGGTTTGACAACGTCGCGAGCACCTCACGATAGGCGCGGGATTTGGCTCCGCCACCGATCAGCAGTAATTGACCCGTGGTTGGCACTCCAACGACGTTGAGCGCATCGAGGCCCTCTAACAGGCCGCATACGACGCCCTCGAANNGCAGCTCGAGCCACGAGTTCGCGACTCACGTCAGTCCGGATTCCAAAAAGGGTTCCGGTGGCCTCAGGTCGGTTCGGCGTCCGCTCGCCCGCCAAGTAAGGAACCAAGGTGACACCCCCCGAACCTGCGGGGGCGCCGAGAGCCAATTTCTCCAACGTGGCGAAATCAACGTCCAAGAGCCGAGCCACGGCGTTCGTTACGAGCGTCGCGTTGAGCGTGCAGACGAGCGGCAAGAAACGGCCGGTCGCGTCGGCAAACCCCGCGACTGCTCCAGTCGGATCTTGCGCTGGATGATCGCTTGTCGCAAAGACGGTTCCTGAAGTGCCTATTGATACCGCAACGTCACCAGCGCGCAGCCCAAGGCCGAGCGCCCCTGCCATGTTGTCACCGGTGCCGGGCGCCACCTTGATGCCCCGGAGTAGACCCAACTCACGAGCCGATTGAGCAGTCAAGTCACCCGCCACGTCCCAAGGGCCGAGTACCCGTGGCAGAAGTTCGGGCCAGTCGACTTCTTCATCAACGAGACTCAATAAGTCAANNCGATTCTCTCGAGGAGACCAATAACCCGTGCCTGAGGCGTCGCCACGGTCGGTCACAAATTGACCGGTCAACCGATAGGTAAGCCAATCGTGAGGTAAGAGCACTCGCCCGATTCGCTTAAAGGATTCCGGCTCGCAACGCCGTAGCCAGGCGAGTTTCGAAATGGTAAAGGCGGCGACGGGAAGGCTCCCGCACGCGGCGACCCATTCCTGTGAAGACAATCGGTGGCACAGAAAGTCTGCGTCGATTGACGATTCCGTGTCGTTCCAGAGCTTGGCGGGCCTTAT
>PKZO01000036.1:0-16050 GCA_003133125.1 Acidimicrobiaceae bacterium
ACCCACGCCGACGACCTCGCCTTGGTCCAGGCCGACGTTCGACTCCAGGTGAGCCTCGGGGAACGCCCCGAACACGCCTTCCGCTAAACGTGCCCGTGCTCAGCGTGCTCCGTGGGCGCCGTAACAACACAGTTCGCACTGTCGCGACCAATTCGGTCGTGCGCAATCGAATTGTGAACCGAGTCACTGGCGATAAATCGCGAGTCCCATGGCGCGGTACCCGATGAGCGAGGAGTCCACTGGAGCAACCCCGGGCATCATGGGAACTGCTCGTCTCGAATCCTTCAGCGACGGCGTCATCGCGGTGATCATCACGATCATGGCGTTCGAATTGAAGACGCCCGCATCAGCGAACATTCACGCGCTTAGCCACGAATTGCCCTTACTGCTCGTCTACGTCCTCAGTTTCACGTTTGTTGCCATCTACTGGGTCAACCACCATCATTTGTTGGGTGTCACCAAACGAATTGACGCGGCGGTGATGTGGACGAATATGCACCTGCTGTTCTGGTTGTCATTGATCCCCTTCGTGACCGCGTGGGTCGGCACCCAATACGGCAAACCGCTCCCGGCTGCCTGCTACGGCGTGGTGGGCATAGGAGCGGGTGTGGCCTACAGCCTGCTCGCCTACGCCATCCACCACGCCGACGCGAAGAACGCTGCGATCGCGCGAGCAACTCACCGTGACGCCAAGGGAATGTTCTCAATCCTCACCTACACCGCTTCGATCGGCCTGGCCTTCGTCTCGCCCTACCTCGCGTACGCGTGCTTCGCCGCCGTGGCGATCGCGTGGTTCGTGCCCGACCGACGCCTCGTCGCGCGCGAGTAGCCACCTTGGTTCGTCACGACCCCACGTGTCCAGCCACGCTGGTGGCCGGTTCCTAGGACTTGAGGTTCACGATCCTGTCGCGCGTGGCGATAGCGACCGCCTCGAGCTTCGAGTGGGCGCCCAATTTGGTCAGGATCTTCGCGACGTGATTTCGCACGGTGTGGATCGAGATGAACAGTTCGGCGGCGACGCGCTCGGTGGACATTCCCTCGGCGAGCAGTTGGAGTACCTCGATCTCACGTTTGGTGAGGAGCTCCGCGTCGGGGTTGACGGATCTGCGCAGATGGTGGATGAGCGTGTTCATCTCATCGACTCGAAAGACCAGTTCGCCGCGCCCCGCGGACCTGACGGCACTCAAGAGCTCTTCGGTGGGCCGATTCTTCGCGAGCATGCCCACGCACCCCGCTTCGATCGCCAAGGCCATGAGGTCTTCGGGCGCGTCACCCGAGAGCATCAACACGTGCGTCTCGGGCCACTTACGGAGAATCTCGGTGACCGCGCTGATCCCGTCGCCGTCGGGCAGTCGGTAGTCCATGAGCACGACGTTGGGTCGCCCGCTCTCGACCAGAGCCAGGGCCTCGGCGACCCCGTGAGCCGTGCCCACGAGGTGCATGTCCTCTTCTCGCTCGATCAGCATTGCGAACATCTCAGCGACCATGAGGTGGTCCTCCACGATTGCGACGGTGATTGGTTCGGTGATGAGTCCCTCCCACTCAGTGTTAGCGCAACACGGACTGCACGACCGACGATGCTCTACAACAACCTCGTCACGATTCTAGAGACTCGCCGTCACTGGAACGTGATGACGAGTTGGTCCGTTTGCGTAATGTCCTGGCACTAGCATCCAACTGGACTCGATCCCTGGGTCCCGGTCAAAGGGAGCGGTCATGGTCGAGTCTTCAAGAGGTCGTCGGATGCGTGAGAAGGTGTGCGTGATTCTCGCCACTGGGGCGATCTCGTTCGCGACGGTGGCGCTGGTCTCGCCAGGCACCTCTGGTGCGAGCGGAGCATCGAATACCTTCACCTTCGCCGGGGCCTACACCGGAACCCTCAAGCTCACACCCTCGTCTCTCAACTGTTCCTACGGCAAGGCCTACAGCGGCAAGGGGTTCATAGTCACCCTTTCGCACATGAAGGGGACCATCTCCGGCGCGGGGACGGGCGCGTGGGCCATGTCAGTCTTTCCCTCTAAGAAGGGAACGACGCACGTCACCAAGGCGAACGTGCAATCGATTTCGGACGCGTCGTTGCAAAGCAATGCCACACCGATCATCCAATTTCTCGAGACGTCCGGCAGCATCACCTACGAAGGATCGAAGGGGTCGGTCGACATGACGGTCGAGTACCACGCCATAGGTAGCACGACCTACGGCAAATCGACCACGATCACCGGGAGTTGGGACTGCGGTTCTTGACGCTTCGCACCTCAAAAGCGGGGGTAACGGGTCATTCACCTGCGCGTTAGATCGCTCCGAGCCACTCGCCCAAAAGTCGGACACCTAGCGTGTTAGCGACTGACTTAGAGCTTTTCGGCGAGCTTCACGAGTGAGGCGATTGTCGACTTTGAAAAGCTCTTGGACTCGACGGTCGCTCCGATGTACGTCGTACCAGTCACCTCGGCGGAGATTCCCTGACCCGTGATGCCCGCTTCGCTCACGCTGAAGTAGAACGCAGGCACACCAAGTCCGGAGTAGGTGCTGAATTTGAACTTGGTGATCGCACTTGCCTTGGCGAGCGATTGTTGCATTTCGGCTGGTGTGAGCGCCTTGGAGACGGTTTCGAAAGAAAGCGTCACGGACTTGACGATGGTGGCCATGCTCGTCTCGGCTCCGTAAGTGCACGTCGTGTCGGTGCCAGAGGTCTCATAGTTCTCTTTGGCTGGCTTGATTTTGAAGGTGCCAAAGACGCCCGCGGGCACCTTGTAGCCAACAATCGCCGAAACCGCCGATGCGCTCACCTTCGAACAGAACGACGACAGTCGTGCGGCAGGAACAGCGTGGTGGGCGCCATTCGCCTGGAGCGTGTCCTTGGACGGTGTGGCCGCTTGGGCCGCCGCCGGTACTGCAACGACCACGAGGGCTGTAATGACGCCGAGGAGCAGGGACCGCGAGAGTCGCGACCCGAGGAGCAGGCGGCTGGCAGGAATAGAAGTGATGCGCACGGCGTTTCCTCCTCGTAAGGGTGGCGAGCGCCACGTGGGATGAACCATACACGTACGACGCGAATTGCGTCGCTCTTTCTCTTGCCTTTTCCCACGATTCGCGACCCTTCGTCAACGAGTACCGCGTCCGTGGGCCAGCAAAAAATCGTCCGCGACCTAGCAGCGTCGCCAAAGGTGACATCGAGCTGGGGCAAGTCTTGTCACGACTCATTCACTTTCACGCTCGAAACCTCGCCGTAGAGCTCGGGGCGACGAAGCGCGAGCACGTCGATCGCACGTCGGCGACGAATGACGTCAGACAGATCGAGCGTGGCGACCACGATCTCGGGTTGATCGGTCTGGGACTCGGCCAGTACCGCCCCCCAGGGGTCGATGATCATCGCGTGGCCGTGCGTGGCGAGTCCTTCGTCGGTCGTGCCGGACTGGGTCGCCGCAACGACGAAGGCGTGATTCTCGATGGCGCGCGCACGCACCAGCACCTCCCAGTGCGCGGGACCC
This sequence comes from Acidimicrobiaceae bacterium, assembly GCA_003133125.1. Taxonomy (GTDB): domain Bacteria; phylum Actinomycetota; class Acidimicrobiia; order Acidimicrobiales; family RAAP-2; genus RAAP-2. The sequence continues at coordinate 3,489 of PKZO01000036.1, forward strand.
GTCGCCGCCGAGAACGCCGCGGGCACCGCGAAGACCGTCGCGCCGCGCATCGCGAGCGCCCGGTAGAGCTCGGCAAAACGCACGTCGAAACAGATTGTCAGTCCCAGGGTGAACTCATCGAGCGCGGCGACCACGAGTTGCGAGCCGGGCGTGATGGCGGCGGACTCGTGGTAGGTGACTTCATCGGGTACGTCCACGTCAAAGAGGTGCACCTTTTGATAGGTGGCGAGTATCTCGCCGCTCTTTCCAATGAGCACGCTCGTGTTATAGGGACGGCCCGCGAGCGGCGACTTCTCGAGCACGCTGCCCAGGTGCAGCGTGACTCGCCGTTCGCGCGCGACCTCGGACATCTGGCGCGTCGTCGGACCAGCGACGGGCTCGCTCGCGTCCTCGAAGTACCGCGCCGGCCCGTAGAAGTTGAAGTACTCCGGCAGTTGGATATAGGTGGCACCCGCATCGGCGGCGGCGTGCACCAGACCAAGCGCGCTCGCCACGTTCAGCTCTTTGTTGGTGCCCGAGCGCATCTGCAGGGCGGCGACCGTGAGCGTCTCAGCCACGGTCGCCATCTGGCTCGGGGTCATGGCCACTGACCCGAGCGGGGCGCAACAGCCACAGCGAAGGGAGCACCCAGAGCACGATGAAGAATATCCAGATCACCACGCGGACCCAGGGTTGCAGACCGCCATTTGTCAACCGAAAAGAACTTTCCTGCAGGGGTGCGTATCCAACCCAGCCAGTGAGACCGCTGTCGATGCTCGTGAGCCAGTTCGCGAGAACGTAACAGACGAGGGCAAGTCCCACGACGAGGACGACGCGTTGGCTGCGCTCGAGGCGTGGTCTCATGGGCACAGTCTTCCATGACGCTCGAGCCTCAGTGCCAGTCCCTCGAGGGAACCGTCGCGCCGAGGTCGAGCGCTTCGACGTGCTCGGCGCTCAGTGCCATGGTCCCCTGGCCGCGCTCGAGCGAGCCACGGATCAACAGTGCGCGCGACGAGCGTGCCACCACCGACCACCGGGCCCACGCCCCCTTGGAGAAGATGACGTTGACGTGGCCCGTCTCGTCCTCGAGATTCAAGAAGACCGCCCCGTTGGCCGTCTCGGGGTGCTGGCGATGGGTGACCACCCCCGCGACACTCACGCGCGAACTCTCGGCGGCGAGAAGCGCGTCCGCGCGGGTGACGCCTCGTTCGTTCAGTTGCTCGCGCACCAGGGCGATCGCGGTCGCCTCGGTGGTGAGGCCCATCGCCCACAGGTCGTCCGCGACCCGTTCCATCTCGGTCGTCGCCGGCAACGCCGGGGCCACGAGGCCGGTCACCACGCCCGCCAGGCGCTCGGGCGTTGCCTGAGCGGCCGCACCCGCGGCCCAGGTCTGGGCCCGACGACTCGCGCCAAAGCAATCGAGCGCTCCCGCGGCGGCGAGCGTCTCGAGATGGTGCTGTTGGACCCCAGCCCGGCGCACCAGGTCCTCGGGTCCCTTCCACGGGGCCCCCGCCACGACGCGCGCCGCCAACTCGGTGCCGATACCGCGTAACGCCCCCAGGCCCAGGCGCGCCCGCGGAGACGCCAGGTCGCCCTCGAGCGTCGCGCCCACGCCCGAGCGATTGACGTTCGGACGCTCGACGATCACGCCGTGACGCTTCGCGTCCGCGACCAGACTCTGGGGAGACCAGAACCCGAGGGGCTGGGCGTTCAACAACGACACGAGGAACGCCGCCGGGTAGTGCAGCTTGATCCACGCCGAGCAGTAGACGAGGTGGGCGAAGGACACCGAGTGGCTCTCGGGGAACCCGAAGTTCGCGAACGCGGCGAGTGCNNTGGAACAGCGGTACCCCGAGCGTGCGCGACAGGATCGGCTCGAGACGCGGGTGCAGGTACGTCACGGCCTCGTCACCGCGACGACGCCGGATGTAGGGATTGACGGCGTTGCCCTGGATGGGTCCTGGGCGGATCAGCGCGACCTCGATCACCAGGTCATAGAAGCAGCGCGGCTGCACGCGCGGCAGCGTCGCCATCTGGGCGCGCGATTCGACCTGGAAGACCCCCACGGTGTCCGCCTCACAGAGCAGGTCGTAGACCGCGTCCTCTTGGGCCAGCGCCCCTAAGTCAATGGTCGTGGCGTGGAACTGCGCCACCTGGTCAACGGCCCGGTGCAGCGCGTCGAGCATGCCCAGTCCCAGCAGGTCGAACTTCACCAGACCAATCGCCGCGCAGTCGTCCTTGTCCCACTGCAGCACGGTGCGTCCGGGCATACGGCCCCACTCGATCGGACAGACCTCGGTGACCGGTCGGTCACAGAGCACCATGCCCGCCGAGTGGATCCCGAGGTGGCGCGGCCGGTCGAGTAGCTCATTGGCCATGCTCACCACGAGCGGCGAGACCTCAGCGGTCGCGGCGGTCATGCTGTGGCGGTCCACGCTGTCGCGCAGCGTGTTCGCCTCTTGTTCGGAGTACCCGAAGGCGCGCGCCACGTCGCGCAACGCCGAACGCGCACGGTACGTGATCACGGCCGCCACCTGGGCCGCGTGACGACGCCCGTAACGCGCAAAGACGTACTGGATCACCTCTTCGCGTCGCCCCGACTCGATGTCCACGTCGATGTCGGGGGGACCGTCACGCGCGGGCGAGAGGAACCGCTCGAAGAACAGGTTCAGCTTGACCGCGTCGGCGTTGGTGATCCCGAGCGAGAAGCACACCGCCGAGTTCGCCGCCGAACCGCGGCCCTGACAGTAGATGTTCTCGCGTCGACAGAACTCGGTGATGTCCCAGACGGTGAGGAAGTACCCCGCGAACCCGAGTCCCCCAATGACCCCGAGCTCGTGGTCGATCTGACGCCACGCGCCCGGTACGCGTTCACCGTCGCGCGTGCCGTAACGCTCGGTCGCGCCCTTTTCGACGAGGGCCTCGAGGTAGGACTGCTCGTTCATCCCCGCCGGGGTGGGGAACCTCGGCAGGTTCGGCGCCACGAGGCGCAGGTCGAAACTGAGCGAGGCGCCGATCTCGCCCGCCCGGTCCACGACCCCGGGCCAGCGCGCGAAGCGGCGACGCTGCTCGGCGTCGCTTCGCAGATACGCGAGCGGCGACGCGTTGAGCCAGCCCTGCACCTCCTCGAGGCTCTGGCGCGCGCGTATCGCCGAGAGCACGTTGGCCCTCGCGAACGCGTCGGGGGTGGCGTAGTGCACGTTGCCCGTCGCCACCAAGTCCACGTTCGAGGTGACGGCGAGGTGGGCGAGCACGTCGTTGCGCGCCACGTCGTCGGGCGCACCGTGGTCCCAGAGTTCGACCACGAGCGACGCACGGCCAAAGGCGTCGACGAGTCGTTCGAGTTCTCGGCGCGCGGCGCGCGGTCCCTCGTCCATCAACGCCCTGGTGAGTGGGCCCTTGCGACATCCCGTGAGGATCAACCACTCCTTAGCGCAACGCGCGACGTCCTCCAACTTAAGACGCGGGCTCCCCTTCTCACCCCTCGCCAGGTGCGCCTCGCCGAGCATCGTCGCCAGATGGCGGTAGCCCTCGGGCGAACGCGCGAGCAGCACCAGGTGCGTGCCCGAGGGATCGGGCACGCCCGTGCGGTCGTCGGTACCATCCAGGGTCACCTCGCAACCAAAGACGGTCGCGAGCCCGCAGGCCCTCGCCGCCTCGGCGAAACGCACCACGCCGTAGAAGCCGTGGTGATCGGTGAGCGCGAGTGCGCCCAGCCCGAGGCGGGTCGCCTCGCCCACGAGCTCCTCGGGGTCGCTCGCCCCGTCGAGAAAACTGAAGCCCGAGTGCGCGTGCAGTTCGGCGTAGGTCGCCATCAGTCGTAGATCCCCACCAGCCACCATCGACCCGATTCGGCGACGAGCAGCACCGCCTCGCCGAGGGCGAGCACCACCTGCAGGTACGCGCGCCGGCGCCCGAGTACCCACCACCGCTCGACCAGAGGCCACGGCCCGGCGTGCCAGAGCACCGTGCGACGCGCGTAGTGCGTGAGCAACAGCGTCGCGGGTTCGCCGCTCAGCATCCCGCGCGCGCCCATCAGTACCGGTGTGTCGTGTTGGTCGACCAGACGAACCGCGACCGGGTGGGCCAGGGTCGTCGCCGGCGAGGGGGACCGGATCTGTCCGGGCCAGGGGGCCTTGGTCCCCTCCTCGACGAGCGGTGAGCCCCAGGGCACGAGAGTGGCCCGGTCCTCGGGGACCCGTCCCCCGCGCAGGGACGCCACGAGTAACGCGTCCGCCCCGAGGCGGCGGCGCACGCGATGCGCCGCGGCGAAGGCGCGCTCGTCACCGGCGCCACGCGGGCCAAAGAGTCCAAGTTGCTCGTGGTGGGGCTCTCGCTCACCGCGCAAGCGACCCAGGCGCACGGCCAGGCGAAGGTCGCGCTGACCAACGAGTTCGCCGAGTTCGCCGCGCGCGACGCGATGAAGTTCGAGGGCGTGCTTGTTAAAGCGCTCACCCACCCGCGCCACTTCGAGGTCGGCGAAGGAACCGAGCGTATAGAGACCCAGGCGCCGACACGTCGTCGCCAGGTCCTTTCGTCCGAGTGCCTCGAGCGGTTGAGCGCGACGAAAGACGTCCGTCGCACCCGGGGCCACCACCCGCTGCTCGCGCGCCGCCAGTTCCGCGCAGAACACGCCGTCGGCGACACCGAGCAACACCTCGTGGCCCGTGACGTCACGCACGGTTTCGCGCACCATCTTCATGACCGCCTCTTCACCGCCGAAGAAGCGACTTGGTCCCCGCAGGGGAAGAATGTAAAGACCGAGTCGCACGAGTTCGCTGAAGGGACAGAGCAGACTCAGCGCGTCAAGGAGCGTGAGCGAGTCACGCAGCGTCGAACCGTCTGGCTCTTCGCTCGACAACGCCTCGACCCACAGCGCGAGAAGACGCTCCATTACGTGGCCGCCGCTTGCCCTCTTCGATTCGGCAACACCACCACGTGCTCACGCGCTCGTCCCGCTTCACCGCGTCCCGCGATGCGCACACTGAGATAGCGCGCTTCGAGTCGCGACGACGTGGCCCAGCGCGAGTCGGTGACGACAAAGGAGAGTTCGGCGGGAAGCGGCCACGCGGCGCCGGATTCGCTCAACACGATCAACACGGTCCCGCGCTCGCGCACGCGGTCCATCAATTTGCGCGCGACCCCGTGCGCGGCTCGAGAAGGCGGACGCACGACCAGCAGATCAACTCCGTCGAGCAGGTCCGCGGCGGACTCGGCCCACGCGCCGCGCGGACGCGGCACGAAGAGCACCCGGCGAAGGTCCACCCCGAGTTCGGCCATCGCCACGACCCCGGGATCGTCCACGCCCACGACGCCCGCCCAGTGGCCGTTCGCACTCGAGGCGGTGAGCAGGCTGAGCGCCAGGCTGAGCCCACCCAGACCCGGCGCGGCCTCGACCACGACCGTCGAACCGCGGCGCAGCCCGCCGCCGGGCACCAGAGCCTTCCAGGGCTCACCAAGGGGCATCATGCGGCTCTTGGCGAGAGTGAGGGGGCGTAGGGAGGCCGCTAGATCTCTGGGTAACGTAGGGCGTGCGGAGGAAAAAACGAACATGTGTTCGTAAGAGTAGCCACTCACGGTGACAGGCGCAAAGGGGGGTAGTGGGTCAGTTTGCGTTGATCATCCAATGCTCAGGACGTCACATGACGTGACTACCTTCAAGCAATGTCCTCGAACGCATTTCGGCGCTGTCGTACCTATAAATATCGGCTCTACCCCACCAAGCGCCAAGAGGACGACCTCGTTTGTCAACTCTCCTACCAGCGTGAGCTCTACAACGCAGCGCTCGAAGAACGCATCGGCGCCTGGAAGTGGGAACAGCGCTCAGTGAACTACTTCAATCAGTGCAAGACCTTGAGCTCGCTGAAAGAGGTCCGTCCCGAGGTTCTGGGTTCAGGCATCACCCTCTGTCGGGGAACTCTGAAACGCGTCGACCGCGCCTACGCGGCCTTCTTTCGCCGGGTGAGGTCAGGTGAGACCCCGGGATTTCCACGCTTCAAGGGGGTACCACGCTTTGATTCGCTCGAATGGGTAGACAAGTCCGGCTGGAAGCTGACCGACGAGCATCGACTCAGATTGTTGGGCGTAGGGGTCGTCAAGATGAACTACCACCGACCCCTCGCGGGAACACCCAGGGCCCTCACGGTCAAACGCGAGGGACGAAAGTGGTGGGTGAGTGTGCGTTGCGTGGAAGTGCCCGCCGAACCACTTGAGCGAACCGGTCGCGAGGTCGGGCTTGACCTCGGAATCGTCAATCTGCTGGCGACCAGTGAGGGCGAATTAGTGGACGCTGACCGTTTCGCCAGGCTCAGTTGCGATCATCTCGCCGTCGCCCAGCGCAGTCTCGACCGAGAAACGAGGGTCGAATCGTCGAGCGCGGCAGGTGCAAGAGGTTGCTCGACTGCACCGCAAGGTTCGCAATCAGCGTCAGAACGCCCACCACCAACTCAGTCGACGACTGGTCAATCAGTTCGACCTCATTGCGATCGAAGACCTCAAGATCAAGAACATGGTGCGGTCCCCCAAGCCGCGCCCAGATCCATCAAATCCTGAGGTTTTTCTTCCCAACGGAGCGGCCGCCAAGGCGGGTCTCAATCGTTCGATTTCCGACGCGGGGTGGGCAATACTGCTGTCAATGATTGGCTACAAGGCTGAAAGCGCCGGTAGGACAGTCGTGACGGTGGACCCTCGCCACACGAGTCAACGCTGCGTGGTCTGTAGCCACGTGGCGCGCTCGAACCGGGTCAAACAAGCGGTATTCAAATGTCAACGCTGTGGTCACGAGGACCACGCCGACCTGAGCGCCGCGTGCAATATCCTTTGGACTGGTAGAGCCCAGCTGGCACGAGCCAGCGTTGGGTGAAACTGACCCACTACCTGGAAAAGGAGGCTCCATGTGCGGTCGAGTCGCCCTCTTCACCCCACCGGTACGCCTGGCCAAGCTCCTCGACGCCACCCTGGCGGCGGGCGTCGACCCCGAGGGTCACCCCAGCTGGAACGTCGGACCCCAACGTCGGCTCTTCGGGCTCACCGAGCCCGACGGCGCGCGAGCCCTCGACTCGTACCGCTGGGGGTTGCTGCCTAGCTGGGCGAAGGACTCCGCAATCGCGAATCGACTCTTTAACGCGCGCGGCGAGACCGTCGCGGAGAAGCCCTCGTTTCGCAGCGCCTTCGCCAAACGCCCCTGCGTGATTCCCGTCGACGGCTTCTACGAGTGGGACCACCGCCCCGGGCACAACAAGCAGCCCAACTACTTCACGCGAAGCGACGGTCAACTGCTGCTCTTCGCGGGACTCTTCGAACAGTGGCGCGATCCTAACGAAGAAGACGCCGCACCACTGAAGACCTGCACGATCATCACGACGACCCCGAGCAAGGACATGGACGAGATTCACGACCGCATGCCCGTGGTGCTGAGTCCCGCCGACGTCGAGACCTGGCTCAACGTCAAGGACTACGGAGCCGACGAACGTGCCCAGCTGCTGTGCCCATCGCCACCGGGCACGCTCGTGCATCACGGGGTGGGCAACGCGGTGGGTTCGGTGCGTAACGACGGACCAGAACTCATCGAACGTACCGAGACGCAGTCACTCTTCTAGACGAGCGCGAGTTCATTCACAAAAGCCGAAAACCCCGAGTGACCAGTGAGCAAGCTCGCCAGCCCCTCGGGGTTCCCGAAGGCACGTCTCTCGCTGTCCCGTGTCGGACGGGCCACCGCTAGACGGCAGGCACTTCACGTCATTCGTCTCTACGAACAGCGGACCGAACTCCGCTGCCCGATGAAAGGTTCCGTCCCCCTTGCGGGGTCCCTCCCCTCTCCGTCAACCTCCCCTTTCGGTTCAGTCAATCGTCGACAGGTGCTTCGTGAACTACGAGGGTTACTGTGCCAGAGTTCGCGGCTCCAGGTTGGCAGAATTTCGAAATCAGACGCTTTTACCCAAATCTTTTGCCACTTATCCACTAGATTCTTCGCTTCGCGGTCAGTAATCAACGAGAAACGCGCATCTTTTCCACAGAATCTGGAGGGCCCAAAATTCCCATTAACGCCTTTCTGCTGGGAAGGCCAACATGATTTGGCCGTTGATCAAGTAAAATAGATGGTTATCGTCTCGTCAAGGGAGGCGTCGCCGCCCCGCACGAATCACTCGAGGGCAGATGCCTCGAGCAAAGCCCACTTCAGCCGAGCGTCACCCAGTAGAAAAGGGAACTTTCCGCACTTTTGACGCCTCGAGATTACCGGTTTGTCCAGTGTCTCGCCCAGGGATGTGGCCCCAGAGCGCCGGCGAGGCGATCGCCCAGCGTTGAGACGTCTCGTTCCAACGAGCCCGTCACCACCACTACGAGTGCATCCTGGTGTCTCATCGCTGGGCCTTCGCTATGGCCTAGTAATAGTGGCGCCGTCCGCCAACGCTACGGCCCATCGTTCCGAGCAGCCAGAGCACCGCACCGACAATCAGGATCACCATTCCAACGGTCCAGAGAATCGCGATACCAGTGATGAAACCAATCAACATAAGAATTGCTCCAAAGACCATCATGATTAGTGCTTCTCCTCGTGTAGTTGCGTAGTGGCGCCTGCTTCGTTCTTGGTCGTTCGATCAAGAGTTTGGTTCGGTGTCGACGGGGACCTTCTCGACATTGCGAAGACCGCCGCTGAGACCACGAACCCCACGCCTCCGGCGATCATCAAGATGACGCCCACGGTCGAAAGACGAAACCCGTGATTTTGAACGACGCTGGAGTTCTGAGCCGTGATGGCCCAATACATAATCGCTCCGGCGACGGCGGCGATTGCGCTTATCACCATTCCTGGTAATCCCATATTTACTCTCCCTGCTAGATCCCGGACCAACGGTCCGGTGCGTCGTATGCAGGGTCTGGGCGAGGCGCTAAGGCCACGTTAGCCCTCCGGTGGATCCTTCGACACCGTGGAGCCAAGGTTCTCAGAGGTCACAGATTTTCTCGCTGGCTGACCGCAATCGCCGGGCGCGGCCCGTGAAAACCCAGGTGAACGCCGGTCAGGATCGAACCACTCGCTGCGCTAACACTCACGCGTTACGGGGACACGTTCATACACGCTTCAACATCCGCTGAACTTCAATTGTCCCCGAAGAGACGTAGCAGTGCCAACGCTAACCATTAGAGACCAGCGCAACCGTAACGTTCAAGATCGAATCACGGCCACGGAGTGCAGCTTGTCCACGATCCACTGACGTGCAGTGGCTTTGTGGCATGGTCGTTCCCCGTCGCGACACCAGTCGCCGACGGATCGAAGGTCACGCTGAATGTACCGCTCTGACCTTTCGACGTCGTCGTGATGGTTCCCGTGGAACTCACCCACAGATAGGACAGCTTCCCAACTTCCAAGGCGAAGCTCAGTTGATTACTGGAAGAAGTGAGGGTATCGCTCTTTCCATCGAAAGGCACACTGAATTCGACGGCCGTGGCCTTTGCGGAGTGTCCGTTCAAGACAACTTTGCCATCGGGAAGATTGATGACGTCCGTTCCGGTGCCTGGTTGCCCGACCTGGCAGCCATGCAGCGTGGACGGAATCGAGCTTCCACCAATATTGCTGATGACGTTGATTTCCTTGGAGGTCTTTAGTTTCGCGACGACTTGGCCGCTCAACGTGAACGAACCAATGGAAGACCCACTTGCCCCCGCCGGTGAAACCATTCCCGCCGCGCACATGAACGTTCCTATTACGGCAACACCCGCCAGATTCGCCAATCGTGCCCGGATCTTGTTGCTCCGACCCTGTCCGATTGGATTCTGACCCGTATCTGAACTTTGCCGTGCCGAAGTCATAGTAGTGACCCACTTTCGTCTCAACGGAATGGGACACCTACTATGCCCTGGCCGATTCTCGAAGGTAACAAAGACTTCATCACTTGTCAAGCGTTTGCTCCTTCAAGATACTTCGTAACTCAACGAGTCATGACGCGAACCGAATCGTGGCAATCGGCCGGCGTTTCACTCGTTTGACAATTAGCGTCGCCAGAAGAATAGATGCGTCACTCCACTCGAGCTCGGTACCTTCTCTAAGAAGAAACGGTCGACAAGATCGTCGGGACTGTCCCACAGTCTTTCGCCACGACCTAGCTCGATGGGCGCAACCGCGAAATGCATTTGATCAATGAGATCAGCGTCGAGAAACTCGCGCACCGTGGCGACGCCACCGCCGAGGCGCACGTCTTTGCCATCGGCTGCCTCGAACGCCTGCGCGAGTGCGTCCTGGGGCGAAGCGTCGAGAAAATGGAACGTGGTGTCCCCCAGGGTGATTGAGGGGCGTACATGATGCGTGAGCACGAACACCGGCGTATGGAAAGGTGTGTCGTCGCCCCACCACCCTTGCCAGTCAAAATTTTCCCACGGTCCGCGCTGGGGGCCAAACTTGTTGCGCCCCATGATCTCGACACCGATGTTCCGGGTGAAGTCGCGCGTGCAGTAGTCGTCGAAACCATAGGTTCCCCCCGGATCGGTTCGATTGACCCAGTGCGCAGTCGCTCCCGCCCAGGAAAAGAGATCGGCGGGATTCGCGTGACCGAATGGGTGCTCGAGACTTTGCCCCACCCCGGAGCCGTAGCCATCGCTCGACACCATGAAATTGTGCACGCGGACCGCCTGGGTCATTGGACGCCTTCCTGATTACGCAACAGCTTGTGAAGTCTCACCCATTCTAAAACTCGACCTCATGACCTGTCGGTGGAGGTGATGGGATTCGAACCCACTGCCTCTACATTGCGAACGTAGCGCTCTACCAATTGAGCTACACCCCCGAAGGAGTACCCAGTTTAGCCTAAGGCCCGTTGACGACCCGTTTCGCGCCGCCACTCGCGTTCATCAGCCACCTTGATGAAGTCGTCGTACACGAAGTCACGAAGCGCAGGCGCCACCACCGGCTCGTACGCCGGGAATTCTTCGTACTCCTCAGTGGCACTCGAAGTGCCCATGTAGCCCAAGCCCAGTGACACCAGGGCGAGCACAACGAAACCGAGCAACGCGGCCCACGCCACGACAGCGACGTTCTCGAGCATCGGGGACTTGGAGACGAACGTGAGCGCCGTCAACACCATGCACAACACCAAGAGGGTCACGCAGATCCGCCGCCGACGTACCCGCATTGACACTCGATCCTGGTAGGGCGCGTCGTAGCTGGCACGGAATCCGTCACCGGGCACGGTCGCGTACGCGGCGGCGTATCGGTTTTTCTCCTGGTGATGTCGGGCGCGATCGACGTCGTCTTCGTAGTCGTAATTGCGACTCCAGTCGTCCCAGGTCCCTCGGGCCTGTAGTGAACCGACCGTATCGTCGGGGTGCACGACAGTGAGGTGCGGGCGTCGACCACGCTCGGGCTCGTGCGCCAGGGGCGCTGGGCGCTCGAAGTGTTGTTCGGGCGCCACGACGTGCTCCTGGCGACTCAGCATCTCTCGCTCAGCGTAAAAGGACTCGATGGAACGCTCGGTCCCGCCGTCGCGCAGATAGCGAACCGCGATGGGAATGAGGATCGCCACCCACAATAAAGCGAGGACTAGTAGCAGCATCTGACCAATTCCTTGACAGAGCGCACAAACATTGAAGTCCACCGTACAGCGAAAAGCCGTTTTTTTGGTGGATGTCAGGCCTCGTGCAGGCCGCACTCCTCTTTGTCCGCGCCGAGCCAACGACCCGAACGCCGGTCACCGTCGACGGCCGGCTTGGTCGTCACCGCGGCGCAACCTATCGACGCGTAACCCTGAGCCCAAAGCGGATGCTCCTCGAGTGCGTTCGACTTCAAGTAGTAGGCGACGTCGTCGTCGGTCCAGGTCGCGAGCGGATTCACTTTCACCAGAGCGAACTTCTCGTCCCACGACAGGATCTTCATCGCGGCGCGGGTCGGTGCGTCGACACGCTTCACTGACGTGATCCACGCGGCCTTACCCTTCACTGCTCGCGCGAGCGGCTCGACCTTTCGAAGTTCGCAGCACCGCTCGGTCCCACAGGGCCAGTCCTTGGCTTCGGGCGAAGGCGAAGTACGAGTGAGGTTGAGGTCCCATTCGCGCTCGATGCGCGAGGCGAACTCGAGGGTCTCGGGAAAGTGTCCCCCGGTGTCGAGAAAGATGATCTCGGTGTGCGGGTGCAATTGGTGCACCATGTGCAGCAAGGCGAGGTCCTCGAATGAGCAAGCCATCGCTACATCGTCACCGAACTGTTCAAAGGTCCAGCGAAGGACCTGAAGAGGCGTCTCGTGCTCGAACAGTAGGTTCTGAGTTTCGAGCTCGTCGAGCGTGAGGGTAGGTTTACTCATAGGGGTTTGAGGCACCTAGCCTAGCAACTCAAGTGATTTAGTAGAATATTCAAACCGACAAAACCATATGAGAACCGAAACCATCCATACTCCCTTTATGACCGATCATCTCGACCTGCTCGAATCCCACGCCATGTTCATCTTGCGAGAAGTGGTCGCCGAATGCGAGCGACCCGTACTGCTCTTCTCGGGCGGCAAGGATTCGGCGGTACTGCTGCACCTCGCCGCCAAGGCCTTCGCTCCCCAACAGCTTCCCTTCCCGGTGATGCACATCGACACCGGTCAGAACTTCCCCGA
>PKZO01000036.1:16087-16268 GCA_003133125.1 Acidimicrobiaceae bacterium
GGCGCGCGCCGCGACGAGGACAAGGCCCGCGCCAAGGAACGAATCCTGTCGTTTCGTGACGCGTTCGGCCAGTGGGACCCTCGCCAACAACGGCCCGAACTCTGGCAGCTCTACCAGGGCAAGGTCAATCCGGGCGAGCACCTGCGGGCTTTCCCGCTGTCGGACTGGACCGAACTGGACA
>PKZO01000085.1:0-15975 GCA_003133125.1 Acidimicrobiaceae bacterium
TTTCCGGTGGTTATGGCGGTGGAGATATACCTGTTCCCATTCCGAACACAGCAGTCAAGCCCACCAGCGCCGATGGTACTTGGGGGTTCCTCCCTGGGAGAGTAGGTCGCCGCCGGGATTTCTTGAAAGCCCCCCACTTCGGTGGGGGGCTTTCGCTTTCCCCGGGTTTTCGTGCAACCTTGGGCTTTGCATTGCCCACGAGTGAGTAAATTGTGACCAGAAGGTCCCTGGGGTCCCTAATGTACGAACTGGGGATTTCATGGAAGTTGGTGGTGGGTAGTCGCGAACGACGGCAGCTTCCTACCTGAAGTCTTTTCAGCGGTACCGAGTGTCCGAGGCGAGTACACCAGAGGAGTTGAATGACCCTAGACCAGGAACAACCACCCGCACTCGAGCGTCGTTCGCGCGATCCCGAACGCACGAAAGAGGAGATCCTCGTCGTCGCGACCCAGGAGTTCGCCGAGCGTGGTTTCGCGGGAGCACGCGTAGACGAGATCGCGAGCCAGACGCGCACCACCAAGCGGATGATCTATTACTACTACGGCTCCAAAGAGCGTCTTTATCTGGCGGCGCTCGAGCGCGCGTACGAGGACATCCGGGTCACCGAAGCGAGCGTCGACGTCGAGCATCTCGATCCGGTCACCGCCGTGCGCACGCTCGCGCAACTGACCTTCGACCGTCACGAGGCCAATCCTGACTTCAGCCGTTTGATCAGCCAGGAAAACGTTCAGCGCGCCCAGTTCGTCTCGGCGGCGAGTGGGTTCCCCGGTCTGGATCGTCCGATCGTCAAGATGCTCGACCACGCGCTCGAGCGCGGTCGCGAACAAGGTGTCTTCGTGCGCGACATCGACGCTTTGGACCTGCACATGCTGATCAGTTCCTTTTGTTTCTTTCGGATCAATAACCGCTACACCTTCGCCGCGAGTTTCGGCCGAAACCTGGTTGAGCCAGAACGACGAACGAGGTACCGAGAGATGATTGGTGACGTGGTCGTTGACTATCTCACGACGCCGGGCGCGAACTGACGCTGGCCCGGCGGGGCGAACCTAGTTGCCGGTGGCGGGCGTGGAATCGAGTTGGCGTTGAAGTGTTCCGAGCACCCGGTAGCAATCGAGGACCGAAGCGACCGAAGAGTTGGGCTCACCGTGCTCGATGATCGCGCGAACGAATTCCCGGTCCTGTAGTTCGATGCCGTCCAGGGACACGGCGACGCCCGAGACGTCAATTGGCTCGTCGTTGCCGGTGACGAGGTCGTCGTAGCGCGCGACGTAGGTTCCGTTGTCGCAGATGTAGCGAAAGAAGGTACCTAGCGGGCCCTCGTTGTTGAAGCTCAATGACAGCGTGCACAGTTGTCCGGCGGCGGTGGCGAGTTGGATCGACATGTCCATGGGGATGCCCAGGTCCGGATGAGCAGGTCCGGCGAGCACGTTGGCCCTCGTTATCGGCGCGCCACACTGGTAGGCGAAGAGGTCGACCGTGTGCGCCGCGTGGTGCCACAGCAAATTGTCGACCCAGCTGCGGGGTTGGCCGAGCGCGTTGGTGTTCGTGCGTCGAAAGAAGTACGTCTGTACGTTCATTTGCAGGATGGCGAGTTCTCGCGCGGCGATGCGCTGGTGGACCCATTGGTGCGACGGGTTGAACCGCCGGGTGTGGCCCACCATGCAGACCAGCCCGCTCGCCTCGGCGACGTGGGCGACCGCGGTGGCGTCCTCGAAGCGGTCGGCGAGGGGGATCTCGACTTGCACGTGCTTGCCAGCGCGCAGCGTCGCCAGCGTCTGGGCGGCGTGCAACTGGGTTGGCGTACACAAAATGACGGCGTCCACGTCCTTGGAGGAGAGAACGTCGTCCAACTCGGTCGTGGCGAGGTTCGCGCCATATTTACTGGCCACGTCACGAGCCTGATCCAGGGTACGACTCACCACGGCGGTGACCTCGACGCCTTCAATGCGTGCGAGCGCCTCGAGGTGCTTGACGCCAAAGGCCCCCGCGCCCGCGACCGCTATCTTCACGCGGGTCCTTCGGATTTGGGTGCTTCGAGGATCAAGTGGCCGACCGCGGTGTTTGAGGCCGGCACATGATAGAAGCGATGTAACTCGGCGCACCGCTCTCCGAGCGCGCCACGCATGATCAACCACATCACGAGTTCGATGCCTTCAGATCCCGCCTCGCGCAAGTATTCGAGATGGGTGATCGACCGCAGAGCCTGGGGATTGTTGTTCATGTTCTCGAGAAACGCGTGGTCGAAGGGTTGATTGATGAGCCCGGCGCGCGGTCCCTGCAACTGATGGCTCATGCCGCCCGTGCCCCAGACCTGGACGTTCAAGTCCTCCTCGTAGCTCTCGACCGCCCGGCGGATCGCCTCGCCTAACTTAAAGCAGCGCTCACCGGTGGGCGGTGGGTACTGCACCACGTTGACCGCAATGGGTATCACCTTGACGGGCCACGCGTCCACCTTGCCGAACATGAGCGAGAGAGGAACGGTCAGACCGTGATCCACGTCCATCTGATTGATCACCGTCATGTCGAACTCGTCGAGAATGAGGGACTGAGCCATGTGACAGGCGAGCTCGGGATGACCCACGACGTCGGGGACGGGCCGCGCCCCGAAGCCCTCGTCGGCCACCGCGAAGGTGTCCGCGCATCCAATCGCGAAGGTGGGAATCATCTCGAGCGAGAACGCCGAGGCGTGGTCGTTGTAGACCAGCACGACGACGTCGGGCGCTTCTTCGCTGATCCACTTCTTGGACCACTCGTAGCCTTCAAAGAGCGGTGCCCAATAATCACTCTTCTCTTCACCGCGGTCAAAAGCGGCTCCAATAGCGGGGACGTGGCTCGTGGTGACCCCGGCGGTGATACGCGCCATCGCTAGTTACCGTCCTTCTTAGAGCGCAGACCTTCGGGCGAGCGTCCACCGTGGAGCATCATGGCGGCGTACTCCTCGTTGGTCATGCCGGTCATCGACGCCGCGGCGGTCTGAAAACTCAGGCCATCGGTCGCGAAGATCTTGGCGAGGAAATAGATGTTGCCGCCCAGGTCAATCATGGCGTTGTAGTCGCGCGCCAGGACTGCTCTCTTCTGAGCCTCGGTCATGGGCCACTCGTCGAGGTAGGTCCGTTCGTCTGCCTTGAATCGTTCCCGGTTCTCGGGTCTCTTTAGGCTCATGCAGAACTGGTTGAGGTGGAAACCCTCGTGGGAACGCTGCGCCGTGAAGACTGTCGTGCCGGGAATGTCGTCGAACTCAGAGTTGTCAACCATTCTCTCCATCCTTCCAGTAGAGCCGCGCCGGATTGTCGACCAAGAGCTTCTGGCGCAGGTCGGACGACGGCGCAATCAAGGGAATGAAGTCGACCAGTCGTCCGTCGTCGGGCATGAACGACTTGAGGTTGGGGTGGGCCCAGTCCGTTCCCCAGAGCACTCGATCGGGAAAGTTCTCAACGATTCGACGATAGAACGGAACGGTGTCCTTAAGACCAGCTTGACCACGCAGGCTTAGACGCTCGGGACAAGTCACCTTGGTCCAGACGTTGTCGTTCTCACGCATGAAGCGGACGAATTCCTCAAATCCGTCGCCGTCAACGGGTTGTGAGACGTCGGGACGCCCGATGTGGTCAACGACCAGAGTCGTGGGAATTGAGGTGAAGAAATCCCACTTCTCGGCGAGGTCCTCGGCTTCGAAGTAGACCACGACGTGCCAACCCAGCGGGGCAATCTTCTCGACAATCCGCCAGTAGTAGGCGTCATCCTCGGGGTCGACGAGTCGTCGGACGTAATTGAAACGCACCCCGCGCACGCCGGCGGCGTGGAGTTGGGCGAGTTGTGCGTCGGTGATGTCTGGTTCGACGGTCGCCACGCCGCGAGCCCGGCCATTCGAAGCGATGAGTGCGTCAACCAAGGCGTCGTTGTTCGCACCATGGCACGTCGCCTGGACAATGACGTTGCGCGAGAAGCCAAGGTGATCGCGCAGGGCGAAGAGCTGATCCTTACCCGCGTCGCACGGCGTGTACTTGCGTTCTTTGGCGAAGGGGAATTGGCGAGAGGGGCCAAAGACGTGACAGTGCGCGTCCACCGAACCCTCGGGTACCTGGAAGTTTGGTTTCGAGGGATCGGGTTCGAAGCAGAGCCAATCGTGGTCGACCTCGAAGGTTTCGGTACTCATCGACCCTGCTTGGTCAGTAACTGGTCCAGGCGCGGGTAGACACGGCGAGCGTTCGTCGAAAATATTGCTTCGCGCTGGGCGGCGTTTAGTAGAGCCGCGTCGACGTAGCGTTTCGTGTCGTCGAAGTAGTGACCAGTGGTGGGGTCGATCCCGCGAACGGCGCCCAGCATCTCAGAGCCGAAGAGGATGTTGTCAACGTCGATCACCTCGACGAGCAAGTCGATCCCGGCTTGGTGGTACACGCAGGTATCGAAGTAGACGTTCTTCATGAGATGCGTCGAAAGGTCCGGCTTGTCGAGCATGTCCGCGAGACCGCGGTAGCGGCCCCAGTGGTAGGGGACGGCACCACCCCCGTGGGGGATCACGAAGCGCAGGTCAGGAAACGCGGCGAACAGATCACCCTGCAAGAGCTGCATGAAGGCGGTGGTGTCGGCGTTGATGTAGTGCGCGCCCGTGGCGTGAAAGTTGACGTTGCAACTGCTCGAAACGTGAATCATCGCTGGCACGTCGAGTTCGACCATGGCCTCGTAGATGGGGAACCATGACTCATCGGTGATCGGTAGTCCATCCCACTTGCCGCCGCTGGGGTCCGGGCTGAGATTAAGGCCCACGAAACCCAGTTCTTCGACGCAGCGGCGCAGTTCACCAATCGAGCGAGCAATGCCAACACCCGGGGACTGTGGCAGCTGACAGACGCCCACGAAGGTTTGGGGAAAGAGTGTCACGACGCGGGCAATAAGGTCATTGCACGCTCGCGACCAGGCTTGGCTGACCTGCTCGTCGCCCACGTGTTGTTCCATCGCCGAGGCGCGCGGCGAGAAGATGGTCAGGTCCGCGCCACGTTCCTTCAGCAGCCGTAGTTGGTTGGTTTCGATCGTGTCGACAATCTCATCATCGGAGATGACGGGGTAGGCGGGGAAAGGCTCACCCGCCTTAAAGGCCGCGACCTGCGCCCCTCGCCAAAGGTTATGGGCCTCGGGTGCGGTCGTGTAGTGGCCGTGACAGTCAATGATCACTGGTACTCCAGATCGCTCGCGGCACGTAGACGACCCCGCGCATTAGGACTCGTGCCGTGCGCAAGAGCGCCGCGGAGTTGACCCGAAGCGAATCGTTCTCGGTACTCACGTCCATGGTGATGTCGAAGTAGCCCGTAGGGTGCTCGATCTGCAAGGTGGTGCGGCCCGACACGTCGTGAAGCCCGGTGATCTCGTTGGCCACCGAGCCGGGCACCAGGCACGCCGTGGCGACCGACACCGCGCCAAAGACCCCGATAGCCTCGTGCACTCGCTTGGGTATGAAAGTTCGTGTCGTCACGACCCCGCCGTGTTCGGGCTTGGCGAGCAGACTCATCTTGGGCACGGTCATCGAACTCACGTCGCCCAGGTTCATCATCAGTCCCGCCTTGAGGCGCAGTGACTCAACGAGTCGGCACGCCTCAAGATCGGCTTCGATAGCGCTGGGGTCCTCGTAACCCGTGAGTCCGACATCACTCGCGAGTAGGCACACCACGGGCATGCCGTTGTCGATACAGGTGATCGCCACGCCGTCCACCACGTCAAGAGCGTTGCCGGTGGGCAGCAGACTCCCGCAGGTCGAACCGGCAATATCGAGAAAGTCGATGGGAATCGGTGCGGCGAAACCAGGCACCCCGTCGATTCGAGCGTCGCCGTCGTAGCGCACTTCGCCCCCCGGGGTTTGTACGTACGCGACGGCGAGGCTCTCGGTGTTCTCCATCCAGATTCGTACGGCGGTCACGTCGCCGGTCGGATCGACCAGCCCTTGTTCTAGCGCGAAGGGGCCAACGCCAGCGAGCAGATTGCCGCAGTTCTGATTATCCGAAACTTCGGCGCGATCGGGCCACACCTGCAAGAAGAGGTAGTCCACGTCCGCGTCGGACCGCTTTGATCGACAGACGACCGCAACTTTGGACGTCAACGGATGCGCGCCACCTACGCCGTCAATCTCACGAACATCCGGAGAGCCCATGGCGGCGAGCAACACCCGATCACGTGTTTCTACGTCGACCGGAAGGTCATCGGCGTGAAAGTAGAGTCCCTTCGAAGTGCCACCACGTATCAGTGAGGCCAGTATCGCGGTCTGAGAACTCACTGCGGTGGTGCGTCCTCATAGCGCAGACCTCGGTCGGCCAGCTTTTGACGCATGGAATAGATGTCCAGACCGAGCTCGCCTGAAGCGAGGCGGGCGCGTTTTTCGACCTCGGCGTGCTCGCGCGCTTCACTCGCCTCGGCGACGCGTTCGGCGTCTTCACGACGAACGACGACGACACCGTCGTCGTCGCCAACGATGACGTCGCCGGGACGCACGTAGGCGCCGGCGCACACGATGGGCACCTGCACGTTGCCAGGGGTCTCCTTCACGGTTCCCTGGGCACTGATGGTCCGAGACCACACGGGAAAATCCATTGACGTCAATTCGGCGACGTCACGCACGCCCGCGTCGATGACAAGTCCGCGAACTCCGTGAGCGCGAAGACTGGTGGCGAGAAGTTCGCCGAAGTAGCCGTCCTCACACGCACTGGTTGGCGTCACCACGAGGATGTCACCGGGCTGGGCCTGTTCTACGGCGACGTGAATGGACCAGTTGTCGCCAGGCGCGACCTCACAGGTCAGTGCGTTTCCCGATACGTGAATGGGGCGAAAGATCGGTCGTAGTGACGGACTAGCCAGTCCAATCCGACCTTGGGCTTCGTGGATGGTGGCGACGCCGAACTGACCCAGTCGGTCCACGAGCGAAAGAGACGTACGAAACGTGTTCCTCACCACTATTGCCATGCCGCCCCCACCTTTGTTCCGTTCGCCCGAAACTGACCGGACCGACCGTGTCTCNNGCGCGGTCTAATTCGGGGGAGAAGCGAGTGAAGGAACTGCGAACGCAGGTGTTGATCGTGGGGGCCGGGCCGGCCGGACTCTTCTTGGGCCACGTGCTCGAGCGTGAAGGGATTGACACCATCGTTCTCGAGCACCGAAGTCGCGAGTACGTCGAGAAGCGCGTGCGCGCGGGCGTCATTGAATTCGGAGTGGCGAATCTGCTCGAGGACTACGGAGCGGGTGAACGCATGCGCAAAGAGGGACTGGTGCATCACGGCGTCGAGATCCGGTGCGACAATGCATCGCACCGTATACCGCTCAGTGAATTGGCCGACGGACGCTCGATAACGGTCTACGGGCAGCAAGAAGTCGTCAAGGATTTGGTCGCACTACGNNCGGGGTGCGACGGCTCGTTTGGCATCTCTAACAAGTCGATCCCCAGTAGCGTGCTGCGTCGCCACGAGCGGACCTATCCGTTCTCGTGGCTCGGGGTCCTCGCCGAAGCGACACCGGCGACCGAGGAGTTGATCTACTGCCGACACGAAAAGGGCTTCGCGCTCTACTCGATGCGTTCACCGACACTCAGTCGTCTGTACCTCGGCGTGACCCCGGAGGAAACCCTCGGCGAATGGCCCGACGAGAGAATCTGGGAGGAATTGAACATTCGTCTCGCCACCGACGAAGCGCCCGAGGTCCACGAGGGTCCGATCGTGGAGCGCGGCATCACCGCCATGCGCAGCATCGTGGTCGAACCAATGCGCTACGGACGCCTTCTGCTCGCGGGCGACGCGGCGCATATCGTTCCGCCCACCGGCGCCAAGGGCATGAACCTCGCGCTGGCGGACATTCGTGTGCTCTCACGCGCGCTCGTGGATCAACTGGTTCACGGCGACGGACGGGGCCTGGAGGACTATTCCGCGACTTGCCTTGAGCGAGTGTGGCGGGCCGAAGAATTCTCCAACTACATGACTCAGATGTTGCACCCGACCTATGACGACGAGTTTGAAAACGGCGTGCAGATGGCCCGGTTACGCCAGGCGGTCAACTCCCGCGAGGCCTCGACCGTGCTGGCTCGTAATTACGTTGACCTGAACAGTTTCTAGAAGGGGTACGCCGGGAGCTCGCTCTGGGCGGTGACCCATTGGGTCTCGGTGTACGCGTCGAGGTTGGCCAAACCGCCCATCCGCGATCCGTTGCCCGAGTGTCCCGTGCCACCGAAAGGAATGACCGCTTCGTCGCCGACGGTCTGGTCGTTGATGTGAATCGCTCCCGAGGGAATGCGGCTGGCCAGTTCGAGTGCGCGTAGTCCGTCGTTGGACAGGATGCCGAGCGAGAGTCCGTAGTGACTAGCCGACGCCAAAGCCACCGCTTCGTCGAGCGACGAATAGGAGATGACCGGAGCCACTGGACCGAACACCTCTTCGCAGTAAGCCGGGGCCGAAGTCGGAACATTGGTGAGTACCGTGGGACGGTAGAACAGATCCTCGTAGGTTCCTCCCGCCAACAACGTCGCCCCCGCCGCCACCGTGTCGCTCACCATTGCGTGCACCCGGTCGCGCTGTCTCGCGTCGATGAGTGGTCCCAATGCCACGGTGCCACTCTTGGGGTCGCCCACGGGAAGGTGATTCGCGTGCTCGGCGAGCAGCGCAGAATAGTCGTGAGCGATTTTGGCGTCGACGATGTGTCGGCCCGTGGTCATACAGATCTGGCCCTGGTGCATGAACGAACCGAAGGCGCCCACCGACACGGCCTTTTCCAAATCAACGTCATCCATCACAATGAGCGCAGAATTTCCACCTAATTCCAAATGGACGCGCTTCAGGTGCTCGGCGGCGAGCGAACCCACCTTGCGCCCGGCCGCGGTTGAACCGGTGAAGGCAATGACGCGCACCCGCGGATCAACGACGAGTGCTTCGCCGACGTCGGCACCTCCCGGGAGGACACTCAGCACCCCGGCGGGCAGACCGGCTTCTTCGAACACGCGAGCGAGCAGCACGCCTCCGCTGACGGCGGTACGTGGATCGGGCTTCAAGATGACCGCGTTGCCGAGCGCGAGTGCGGGGGCCACGGAACGAATCGAAAGGATGAGAGGAAAGTTAAAGGGCGCGATGACGCCGACCACGCCCGCGGGCACCCGGCGCGAGAAACTTAGGCGCGGCTGCTCGCTGCGTAAAATCTCGCCGGTCGGGTGCGATGCAAGCGCGGCGGCCTCGTAGCACTCTTCGGAGGCGATGTGAATCTCGAGGCCGGCCTTGGGTCCGATGCCACCGGACTCTCGAACGATCCAATTCGACAGCTCGTCGGCGTGCTCTAAGAAGAGCTGGCCGGCCTTACGAAGAACGGCTGAGCGTTCGTTAAAGGGGAGGGCGGCCCATTCAAACTGGGCTTTGGTGGCGACATCGGCCGCGGCTCCTACATCTTGGACACTGGCCCTACCCGAACTGGCGAGATGCTCGCCGGTCGCGGGCTCGACGACGGGTGCCTCCCCGGCGCCGCCCGGATGCCACTGGCCGGTGAAGATGTTGGACTGCCATGGTTTCCCGTCTAAAAACGTCACTTTTAACCCCCTAGTACAAAGTTCCTTGATTGCTTACCACAGATTTGTTAGGTTGCGCTCAACTGTTCGAAACTCGCCACAAGGGACGAGACTCGAAACGGTGGATTTCTTCACAGGGGGGACTATGTACTTACGCGAACATTGGTACGTGGCTGCTTTGAGCTCAGAGTTGGAGACCAAGCCGCTCTCGCGCCAGATCCTCGGCGAGCACGTGGCGATCTTTCGGACCGAGGCGGGCGCGGTCGTTGCATTCGCGGACCAGTGCCCTCATCGTGGCTACCCTCTTTCGCTGGGAACAGTGGTGGGCGAGCAGTTGGTGTGCGGTTATCACGGATTCACTTTTGACTGCGAAGGGACGTGCGTTGCCGTTCCAGGACAGGACCGCGTTCCGGGGCGCGCGAACGTGAAGACCTATCCGATCGTGCAGCAAGGTCTCTGGGTCTGGATTTGGATGGGCGAAAGTGAACCGGATTTCTCGAAGTTGCCCTCCACTCCTTGGTTGCAGGACGCTGAGAGATGGTCGGCCGTCTCGGGTGTCGCCAAGATCGACGCGACGTTTGATCTGCTCGTTGACAATCTTCTCGACCTCTCACACGAAACGTTCTTGCACAACGGTTCGATCGGCACACCCGAAGTGGCATCGACGCCCATTGACGTCGAAGTTGACGAGGAAATGAACGTGGTGCGCGTTTCGCGTCACATGGCTTCGGTCGAGTGTCCGCCCTTCTACTCTCGCACCACGGGCCTCGTGGGCAAGGTCGACCGATGGCAGGACATTGAGTACTTCGCGCCGGGCTTCTATCTGCTGAACGCGCGAATCGCTCGCGTTGACGATCCTCCTCTCGAGGACGGTTCGGATGATCACGCTTTTCATATGAAGATCCTCTATGGACTCACGCCCTCGAGCGATGGCAAGGTCATCGACTTCTGGGCTTTGTCGCGCGATTTTTGCATCGGTGATGACGAGGTGGACCGTTTTCTTGAGAAAATGCAAAGTTCGGTCGTCCAAGAGGATGTTGACGCACTCAACATCCTCCAAGCCCGCGCTGAGGAGGATCCACACGCGCGAGAGGTGAGCATCAAGATTGACAAGGGCGGTCTTTCAGCTCGTCGGATGCTGACCCAGATGAGGGAATCGGTTTCATTCCAGTAGTGGCGTAGCGATTGAAAAGATTCGTGAGAAAATCTCAGAATTGCGTCGTAATGAACGAAATAGTGTGTTAAAACTGTCAGAACATTATTGAGGGGGGTCAATATGAGTGAAGAAGGTATTTCGACCGGCCAAAACGCGCGTCGCGTCTTGGGGGAGTTCGAGTTCGGGCGACGATTGGGTCTCCAAGCGCTCGGGGTGATGGCAGCGTCCGGTGCGATCGCGTCTCTCACGGACATCTCGGCCGCGCACGCGGCTACGAAGTCGGGAACGATCAAGATTGGCTACGTGTCACCACAAACGGGTGCGCTCGCCGACTTCGCGGGACCTGACGCCTTCGTTCTTCAGCAGATCAAGGCGTCGAGTTACTTCTCTAAGGGCATCATGATTGGCGGCACGAAGTACAAGATTGAGATCACGGTGAAGGACACCCAGTCTCAGCCCAACGTGGCCGTGCAAGTCACCCAAGAGTTGATCAACTCCGGCGTGGACCTCGTGTTGGTGAGTTCAGCGCCGGAGACGACGATTCCGGTGGCGACGACGTGTGAGCAGTACAAGGTGCCCTGCGTCTCGACCGTCGTGCCGTGGGAGGCCTACTGGGGCGGATTCACTGGTGCAACCATCTCGCCAGAGGGAGCGGCGACGGGCACCGGTCCGACGTATAACTCGACGTTCTTCTTTGGGATCCCCCAATTCGTCGGTACGTTCGTGCCAATGTGGCAGCGGATCCAAAAGCAGGTCAAGTGCAACACCAACGTCGCTGAGATGTACCCCAACGACTCTGACGGAAACGCGTTTCGCGCCGCCTTTGCACCCACCGAGCAGGCGATCTACCCCAACGGCGGCTACAACTTCGTTGACGGCGGTGCCTACACCGACGGGACGACCGACTACAGCGCGATGATTCAGACCTTTAAGACCGGTGGAGCGAACGGCGCCGCGTGTGACCTGTTCATCAACTGTCCGCTGCCGCCAGACTTTCAGTCGTTTTGGACTCAAGCGTCCCAGCAGGACTGGAACCCGAAGCTCGCGACCGTCGCCAAGGTCATGCTCTTCCCGACTGACGCGTACGCCTTGGGGGACTTGTCGAACAACATCGCCACCGACGCGTGGTTCACGCCGTACTCGCCGTACAAGTCGTCGTTGACTGGCCAGTCCGCGTACGCGTTCGCGGCGGCCTACCAGAAGGCGGGTCACGGACAGTGGGTCCAGTCAATGGGCTCGACCTACGCACTGTTCGAGATCGCGATCCAGGGTCTCAAGAAGGTGCACAATCCCCACGATCGACTCGCCCTCGCCGAAGCGTTGCAGGTGGTGAACTACGACGGCATGTGCGGGCCAGTGAACATGAACCTCAAGAGCAGCAATCCGATGCTCTCGAGCCCCGCCAAGGGCATCGGCATAATCTCTCCCGTGGGCGTGCAGTGGAAGCCTGGCTCGACGGACTTGGTCGGGCATCACAAGTACGCCTGGTCACAGTGGGTCGTTGACAACTCCCTCAACAAGCACATCCCGATCAACGGCACGCTTGAACCCACCAACGTTTAGATCCTCTCTTCATGCCGTTGCTCCAACTGGAAGGTGTCTCTAGACGATTCGGTCAGGTAGTAGTCGCTGACGAGATCTCCTTCCAGTTGGACAAGGGTGACGCAGTAGGGATGATCGGTCCGAACGGTGCGGGAAAGACCACGCTGTTCGCCATGATCTCTGGCGACGTGCGTCCGAACGCGGGCCGAATACTGCTCGACGGTGACGACGTAGTAAAAATGGCGCCGAGCAAGCGTGCCCGAGCGGGTATCGGGCGTACTTATCAGGTCCCTCGCCCCTTTGAGCACATGACGGTGTTTGAGAACGTTCTGGTCGGCGCCCAGCAGGGAAGTCGGGCGCGAGGTCAGCGCAGTTACGTCGTTGCCTACGAGTCACTCGAGCGCACCGGTCTTACGAGCTATTCGAATCGCAGCGCGGGTTCGCTCAGTCTCTTGCACCGAAAACGCCTCGAGTTGGCGAGGGCCCTTTCGGTGGGTCCCCGGGTCCTTCTGCTTGACGAGATCGCCGGAGGTCTGACAGACCTCGAAGTGAACGAACTCACCAATATCATCCGTCAGCTCAAAGTCGAAGGGATCGCGGTGGTGTGGATTGAGCACGTGGTGCGCGCGCTGCTTTCAACGGTCGATCGTTTGCTCTGTCTTGCGGGAGGGGCCATCGTCGCTGACGGCGAGCCGAAGAGCGTCCTTGCTTCAGAAGCGGTGCGCTCGGTCTACCTGGGTGGAAAAACCATCCTGGAAGCGATGCCCCAATGAGCGAAACGCTTCTCGAAGTGAAGAACCTCGTGGTCCACCACGGACAGCTAAAAGCGATTGACGACGTGAGTTTCAGCCTGAATGAGGGCGAGGTACTCACAATGATCGGCGCCAATGGGGCGGGTAAGTCGACGCTGCTGCGAACAATCGCGGGCTTGCATCGCCAGACCTCGGGTTCAATTTTCTTCAAAGGCGAAGACATCTCGAGCTTCGCGCCGCATCGTCGAGTCGCGAAGGGTGTCTCACTGGTCCCCGAAGGTCGCCGATTGTTCTCGTCGATGACCCTGCAAGAGAATCTACAAGTCGGCGCCTTTCACGCGAAGAAGGGTCCGTTCACGATTGAGCGCATCTATGAACTTTTTGACTGGATGGCTCCGCGCCGTCGCCAACGCGTATGGCAACTATCGGGGGGAGAACAGCAGGCCGTGGCCATTGGTCGCGCGCTGGTCGCCAACCCGAAATTGCTGCTGCTTGACGAACTCTCACTCGGTTTGGCGCCCATTATCATTGAGCGGATCTATTCGTTGATCCCCGAGATCATCGCTCAAGGGGTCAGCATCCTAGTCGTCGAACAAGACGTAGCCCAGGGCCTGGCGGTCGCGGACCGCGTGCACTGCTTGCTCGAGGGCAAGACCTCGCTCACGGGGGTGCCCGCGGACTTCACGCCAGAACAAGTAGAACGCGCGTACTTCGGGGCTGGTCTCGTGGCGACAACGTCGCGCGAAGGGGAGTCGTGATGGTCTGGTTGAACGTGCTGGTCCAGGGCATCCTCATCGGAGGCTTCTACGCCCTGTTCGCCTGCGGACTGTCTCTTATGTTCGGCGTGCTAAAGGTCATCAACCTCGCCCACGGCGACATGGCGGTGGTAGCGGGTTACGTCGCGGTGTTCTTGACGCCGCATCTCCATCTTCCTGAGGTGTGGTCCTTCTTGATCGTGGTACCCATCTTCACGCTGGTTGGTTATGTCCTTCAGCGCACGCTCATCCAAAAGAGCATCGACCGAGATCCCTTCACGACGTTGCTGGTGACCTTCGGCCTCTCGGTCGTGATCGAGAACCTGCTGCTCGAGATCTACTCCGCCAACGGCCAGACGGTGAACATCGGCGACCTCATCGCCAAATCCTGGCACCCGGCTTCGATCATCTACGTGTCCTACGTATCACTCGGCGTGCTCGGAGTCGCGGTGCTGGTGTTGTTCATCTTGCAGTTGTTCCTGTCTAAGACCGGTACCGGTCGTCTGATTCGCGCCGTGGCGGACGACCGCGAAGCAGCACAGTTGAGCGGGGCCAACTATCGCCATATCTTCGGCATCGCCGCGTCGCTCGCCTTCGCGACGGTGGCGCTCGCGGGCATTGCCTATGGCATGATGACCCAATTTGCTCCGACGTCTGGAGGCGTCAATCTGCTGTTCGCTTTCGAGGCGGTGGTGATTGGTGGCATTGGCTCACTTTGGGGCACGCTCGTGGGGGGCATTGCCCTGGGTATCGCCCAACAATTCGGAGCCCATATCAATCCTCAGTATCAGATCCTCGCCGGTAACATCCTCTTTCTCGTGGTGTTGGCGTTGAGGCCCCAGGGACTGTTTGGTCGAAGGACGTCACTCGCGTGAGTGAGCCACTACTCAATCCTTCTTTCCGCGGATCGGCGATCTCAGTGCGACGCTCGACGCATTCGCCCCTCATCACGCTGGTGGGTGCTTCGGTCCTCGTGATTTTGTTGACCTTCGCGCCATGGATTTTTCCCGCTCAATTCGCGTCGACGCTGATGAACTTCTTCATCCTGGTCATCATGGCCACCATGTGGAACCTGCTCGCGGGCTACGCGGGGATGGTCTCGATTGGTCAGCAGGCCTTCGTTGGCCTCGGCGCGTACGCCACGTTGTACTTCGCACTAAAGGGAATGAACCCGTTCATCACGATTCCCTTCGCCGCGCTGACCTGTGCGGTCCTCGCGCTGCCCGTGACGTATCTGTTGTTTCGCTTGCGAGGTGGTTACTTCGCCATCGCGACCTGGGTCGTGTCGGACACCGTCATGCTCATCATCGGTACCATCGCCTTTCTCGGAGGTGGTACGGGCCGCTTGATGCCAGGACTGCAGAGCTTGACCCCGGCAGAGACCGCGCACTATTCGTATCTGGCGACTTGGATAGTCGCCCTCGTGGTGGTGGTGGGCACGTACTTTCTCCTGCGCAGTCGTTTGGGCCTCGTGCTGGCGTCGATCAGGGATGACGAGGTCGCGGCGCGAAGCGCGGGCGCGCACGTACGCTCGGCGCGACGACTGGTCTTCGTCATCGCCGCGGCGGGCTGTGGCGCGGCGGGTGCGGTACTGGCGATCAGCCAGCCCTTCGTGCAGCCAACGAGCGTCTTCAGCCTGCAATGGGCCGCCGAGATGCTCTTTGTCTCGATGATCGGCGGGCTCGGTACGATCGAAGGGCCAATCGTGGGTAGCATCATCTTTTTCGCTCTACAGCAGACGCTCCAGCAGCAAGGTGCCTGGTACCTGATCATCTTCGGCACGGTGGCGGTCCTTGTGGCGTTGTGGCAGCCCCGGGGCATCTGGGGCGCGATTCGAGACCGATTCCACACCGAACTACTGCCCGTAGGCCACTGGGTGAGCGAGGTACCCCGAGAAGAGTGAGCGTCTCTTTCGCCGGGTCGCTTCAGTCTCGCGTCAGAAGGTCTGCGTGGTGCATCGGTGCTTCGGGTCTCGGGGGACTGAGTTCGCGCACTTAGTAGGATTGAACCATGCCTTCTCCTCGCCCCGCACCCCGTCGCGCCTCGAACGCGGGCCGTCCGGCGCCTCGAGGTGGCTCAGGAGCCGGCGCTGGCCGCGGGGCGTCATCGGGTCGCGACGCCCGCGCCGGAGGGTCGAAATCGAACTATCGGGCCCGTCCCGCCCGCGAGGGCGCCGAGCGGCGCCTCGAACGCAAAGAAGGCGATCGACCTGAGCGCCCGTCGGGCTTTCGTCGCGAGCGCGATGATCGC
>PKZO01000085.1:15990-31523 GCA_003133125.1 Acidimicrobiaceae bacterium
GCGCGGCCAGTCAAGTGGACGACCCCGAGACCGCGATGCTCGAGCGGGTGCGCGTGACAGCGCGCCGTCTCGTGGACCGCGCGAAGCTTCGCGTTACCAGCGCCCAGAGGATCGTGAGCGTCGAGGGGGCGAACGGACGAGTCGCCCTTCGGGCCATGGACGCGACCTTGAGCGTCGCGACGCGAAGCGTCCCGATCGCGGTCCCGCGCTAGGTGCGCGCCGCGCCTCGGGGGCGCGTCCCTACGCTAAGCCCGCGCGTGCACTCTCGCCCGAGGAGATCGAGCGCCAGAGGGTTGATCAGCACTCGCGCGACAAGGGTTGGGGCGGCGTAGCTCGAAAGGGCGCGGCGAACATCAAGAGTTCGGGACAGGCCATGGCGGTGACGCCCAGTGCGGGACGAACCCCGGACCCGCTCTCTCAGTGGGTCGAAGAGGTGCGCCCGGATCGCGGTGTCGTGCCCGCCAAGGCCAAGGTGAAGGTCAAGTACGCGTTACCCGGCGACGTCGCTTCGGACATTCGAAAGGCGTTCATCGGCACCGCGTACGCCCGTGAGAAGGCCGTCATGACCCTCACGCGCGCCGCCGAGGCCTACGACCGCAAACGATACGAGGAGGCGTTGCGACTGGGGCGCAGCGTCGCGGACGCCGTGCCCGGAGTTGCACCGGTGCGTGAACTGACCGGACTCGCGGCGTACCGCGCCGAACGATGGAGCATGGCCAAGATCCACCTGCGTTCGCACTTCGCGATCACTGGTGACCCCGAGCACTTGCCACTCGTGATGGACTGCGAGCGAGCGGGCCATCGCTATCGCGCCGTGGAGAAGACCTTTGGCGAACTCGAGGCGAGCGAACCGACCGCCGAGGTCCTCGTCGAAGGTCGCATCGTCATGGCGGGCGCCTGGGCCGATCAAGAGCGCTACGAGGACGCGATTCAACTCTTGACCAAGGCCGGAGCGACCAAGCAGTTGCGCAACCCTTCGTATCGACACGTTCGACTCTGGTACGCGCTGGCAGATATCTTTGACCGGGCTGGCGACGCCGTGTCGGCTCGAGAACTCTTCGCGCGCGTGGTACTCGCCGAGCCCGAAGCCTACGACGCCCAAGCTCGCCTCGCCGAACTCGGTTCGAGCGCACCGCGCAAGAATCGCAAGCGCCGCGCGACGCCCGTGTCCAAGAAGAAGTTCGACTAACCGAGCGAGGAGAGAGCCGCGCACAGCGCGAAGGTGGCGCCGCGCACGTCATCAGACAGGCTGCCGCGCATGAGATTCATCATGTAGGCAACGGTGAGACCGGAATCCTGATCCATGAGGATGATTGAACCTCCTAGCCCGGCCCAGTAGCACGAGCGGGGCCCGATCGGCACCTTCGAGCTCGCGAGTCCGTAGCCCATGCCAAAATGCGTGTGAACACCGAGCGCCAGGTCGACGCCGTTGGCCTGGGTCTCGAAGATCGACTCGCCGGTCTTCTCGGAATAGAACCGGTGACCGTTCGCCTCGCCGCGGTTCGCGATGATCTGCTGGACGAGGGCGACTGAACGGGCGTTACCGTGACCGTTAGCGGCGGGGATCTCCGCGGCGCGCCACCAGCGCTCTTGGGGCATCGCAGCGACCAGGGGCAGCAAACTCAGCGTCCGATACGAGATCGAATCGTGGGATACGTTTGCGAAGTAATCGACGGGTGGTCCGGCGATCACGACACTGACACGGTCCTCTTCGCTCTCGGGCAGACCGATGTGAAAGTCAGCCCCTAAGACGTCTGCGACCTCTGACTTGAAGAACTGCCCGATGCTCGTACCGGTGATGCGTCGCACGATCTCGCCTATGAGATAACCCTGGGTCACCGCGTGGTAGCCCGATGCCGTGCCCGGCTCCCACCACGGCTCTTGTCGCTCGAGGACTCCCACGCAGCGTTCCCAGTCCGCCAGTTCGGTGGGGTCCATTGTCTCAGCGAATCCCGAGAGGCCGGCGGTATGGCCCATGACGTGTCGCACCTCAATCGAGGACTTTCCGTTCGCGGCGAATTCGGGCCAGTACGTCGCGACCTTGGCGTGAAAATCGAGTTCGCCGCGCTCCGCCAGCATCAAAGCGACGAGGAACGTCATCGTCTTGGTGATCGACCACACGTTCACCAGCGTGTCGTGCTGCCATTCGACGGTCTTTTCGGCGTCCTGGTAGCCGCCCCAAATGTCCACGACTGGTTCACCGTGCTGAAAGACCGCTACCGATGCTCCGATGTCGTCACCAACGTCGAGGTTCTTCTCGAGCTGCTCACGCACCGAGGCGAACTTCGGGTCCGTCGTGCCTTGGACTCGTGCCACGCTTCTCCCACGTCTCTGTTGGGTTGACTTTAACCCTTGACTCAGGAGGTCATTCCGCCCAGGCCCACGAGGGCGCGGGCGTGTTCGATCTCTCCCATGTGGCGAAGTCCGTGCTGATATATCCAGCATTCGAGCGCGTCGCTGCGAGAGATGCCTCGCTCGGCGCCCACGCGCGCCGAGAACGTGTGCTCGATGCCAGGACCGTAAGGATAGGGCACGACGATTTCCTCGAACGTCCCGGGATCGATCGAGGCGACGAACTCCTCGGTGACCCCAAAGACCAGTCGTTGGAAGACGAGGAACTCGTCGTAGTTACCAATGCGTTGGAGGGTCATCTCCTGGACGGTCTTGGCCTTGCCGTGCTCGGGGATCGCCAAGCCCATCTTCTCGGACCACTCGGCGTTGAACTGCGGTAGGGGACCGCCCGCAAAGACGAGTCCACCATCTTCAATGAGAACCTGATGGACGAGCGAGAACGCGATGGGCAGGACCCCCTCTCGTTCCACGTGGTTCACGTGATCCAAGGTCATCGACGCGCACGCTTGGTCATAGAGCGAGTGCATCGCGCGCAAGCGTCGCAGCAGAGATGATCGATAGTCGAGAGCCATCTAGGTAGTTTGTCCGATGCCCGGGTGAGTCACAACACTGCGACGCGATTGGCGATGTTTGCTTAAAGAGCGTGGCGACAATCTCTTGTAGGATTGGTCCATGGACATTGCCACACTCTTGGGCGCCGAGGCGCCAACACTGCTTGATCACCAGGCCACCGCGTTCCCCAAGGACTGGTTGACGTTGCCGGGACCCGAATTCCTCCAAGACATCTTTACGATGAGCGACCGCTCGCCGACCGTACTTCGCAACCTGGGCACGCTCTACAACCACGGACGTCTGGGAAAGACCGGTTACCTGTCTATCCTGCCCGTGGACCAGGGCATCGAGCACTCCGCCGCGGCGAGTTTCGCGCCCAATCCGGAGTACTTCGACCCCGCACGACTGTGCGACCTAGCGATCGCGGCGGACTGCAACGCCATTGCCTCGACCCTCGGAACTCTGGCCATGGTGTCGCGTCGTTACGTGCACCGCATCCCCTTCATTGTCAAGCTCAACCACAATGACTTGTTGCGTTATCCGAACACCTTTGATCAGCACATGTTCGCGTCGGCCCAGCAGGCGGCGGATTTGGGCGCGGTGGGCGTGGGCGCGACGGTCTACTTCGGTTCAGAAGGCTCGATTCGCCAACTCGAAGAAGTGACCGCGGCCTTCGCCGAAGCTCACCGTCTCGGCATGTTCACGGTCCTGTGGTGCTATTTGAGAAATGACGCTTTTAAGACCAAAGAAGTCGACTATCACCTGAGCGCGGACCTCACCGGCCAGGCCAACCACCTCGGGGTGACGATAGAGACCGACATCATCAAACAAAAGCAGCCCGAGAACAACGGTGGCTATAACGCCGTCAAGTTCGGCAAGACCGATCCGCGGGTCTACAGCGAGCTCACCTCTGATAATCCCATCGACCTCACGCGCTGGCAGGTCGTCAACTGCTACGCCGGTCGGATCGGGCTGATCAACTCCGGCGGTGAGGCGAAGGGCAGCGACGACCTCGCTGGTGCGGTGCGCACGGCCGTCATCAACAAGCGCGCCGGCGGCCAGGGCCTCATCCTTGGGCGTAAGGCCTTCCAGCGCCCCATCGACGACGGCGCCGCACTGGTGCACGCGGTCCAGGACGTCTACTTGGACCAGTCGATCACCATCGCCTAAGGTACCCTCGCTTCATGGTGCGTAACCCCTCTAACGCGGGATGGCTGACGTGGGCGAACCTGGTCACCTTCGTTCGCCTGGCGCTGTTGCCGGTGTTCGTGTGGATCCTGTTCAGCACCGACCATCGGGCGATCGCCGCCTGGCTTCTCGCGTTTCTGGGGGCGACAGACTGGATTGATGGTTACCTCGCACGAAAGCTCCATCAGGTTTCTTCAGTGGGCAAGGTCATCGATCCGGTCGCGGACCGGCTTTTGGTGATCGTCGGACTGCTCAGTGTCGCCGCCGCCTCGGGTGTGCCGTGGTGGTTCGCGCTCACGACCCTGGCTCGAGAACTGATCGTGTCGGTACTGACCATTGTCCTCGCGGTGCTCGGGGCTGCTCGCATCGACGTGCTCTGGTGGGGGAAGGTCTCGACCTTCGCCCTGATGACGACGTATCCGCTCTTTCTGCTGACCACGAACCCCCATCACGCCGCGCTCGCTCAGTGGCAGCACGTGGCGCGCGACGCGTGCTGGGTAATTGGCATCATGGGGCTCAGCCTCTCGTGGCTGGTCTTGGCGGGCTACGTACGACCCGCTCTCGCAGCCCTGCACTCGGGGCGCGAGGGACGGGGAATCTTGTAGATTTTCTAACTATGCAGATCCCCAGTGACCTCCGGTACTCGAACGACCACGAATGGGCGAAAGCCGACGGCGCCGTGGTACGAATAGGCATCACCGATTACGCGCAGGATGCCTTAGGCGACGTAGTCTTCGTGGACCTACCGAAGGTCGGCACTACGTTGAAAGCGGGAGAAGCGCTCGGAGAAGTGGAATCGACCAAGTCTGTCTCGGAAATCTACGCTCCAGTATCGGGTACGGTGACGTCAGTCAATGATTCGCTCACGAACGCACCTGAATCGGTGAACGCCGACCCCTACGGCGTCGGGTGGATTTGCGAAATCACGACAACGTCGAGCACCGACTACGACGCTCTGCTCGATGCGTCAGGTTACCAAGCACTCACCAACAATTAACTCTGACGAGCCTTCACAAACGTAACTATTGTGAGTCCCGTGAACTGCCGTCGCTGTGGGGAGATATTAAACGCCAACGCAAATTTCTGTTGGTCGTGCGGCGCACCCCAGCACGAGGCGACTTCACCAGAGACGGTGGCGGTTCCGGTGGTGAGTGTGCCCGACGCACTGTACGTCAGTGCCGAAAGAGGACCCACGGGTAAACACGGTGACGAACTCGTGATCGTTTCGGGACCAGAAGCGGGCGGACGTCTTGACCTCGACAAGGAGATCATCAGCGCGGGCCGCCACGAGCAGAGTGACCTACTGCTCGACGACGTCTCGGTGTCGCGTCATCACGCATTGTTCACACGTACCGCGAGTGGTCGCATCACGTTGCGCGATCTGAATTCGTTGAATGGCACTTACGTCAACGGCAAGCGGGTCGAAGAGACGGCGTTGCATTCGGGTGACGAAGTACAGATTGGAAAATACAAGTTGGTGTTCTGGGAGTCGACACGATGACTAACCAGGGGACGATGCGCATCGGCGAAGTGCACGCGATTTTACGCCGCGACGTGCCCGACATCGAGCTCTCGAAGATCCGCTACTACGAGGACAAGGGTCTCGTTCAACCTACGAGAAGTCGCAAGGGCTATCGGCTGTACTCCCAGCGCGACGTGGACTGTCTACGAGAGGCGATACGCCTCGCGCACGAGGAGTTCGTACCATTGCGGGTCGTGCGATTGCGTTTGATCGAACAAGGGTTGCTCGACGACACGCCGGTCGCGGCCGGCACGCGTCAGGTGGCGCGCACAACGTCAAACGTCATCTCGGTTCCGGTACCAGTGGCTGAATCCGTCGAGGACGCCGCGACCAGCGACTCGCCAGCTTCGCAGCCCAATTCGAACGTCGAGTCGCCCCTCGAGCACGTGGCGGAATTGCCCGAGGGCGAAGTCGAGCCGAGCGAACCCAGCCAACCCGCGTCGCTCAGCGAACCAGCACCCGCCGCGGCGCTCGTCGCGCCCGTGCTCGAGCGCGCCAAAGCGATCGAGCATCCCAAGGCGAACGTTGTTCGAGTGACGAGCGCGGACGAGTTTGAAGAATGGGACGACGAGACACATTTCTTCTCGCACGCGGAGTTCCTTGAGGTGAGTGGACTCGACGCGTCGGTCATGAACCAACTCGTGGCGTCGGGCATGTTGTGTCCCGAGACGATCGCCAACCAGTCCACCTTTAACGACATGGATCTTCGCGTGGCGAGCGCCCTTAAGGCGTTGCTCGCACGTAACGTCGACATTCGCTTGCTGGGTTCCTTGCGTCGCAACGTCGAGCGCGAGATCGGCTTGTTGAACGACGTCATCCAGCCAGTTCGACCTTCGAAAAGGGCTCAGAGCGCGCGTGAGGCTCACGACACCGCCAAGTCCGTCGCACTGGAGCTCGCGGCGCTTCGCTCCGAATTGTTCGCTCGTGCGCTACGCCAGTACCTCGGGCACTAGCCCGACGAGGCGAATCCTGTCCGGTCTAGGCTGTCGTCATGGTTGAGGTCGTACTTCGCGCAGTCCGAGTCGACGTGGGATCGTCGACGCCACTTCTGTTGCTCGAAGAAGTGGGGGGAGAACGAGTACTGCCTATCTTTGTCGGTGCTCCTGAGGCGACCGCGATCGCCTACGCTCTCCAAAGTGTGACCACACCGCGTCCGATGTCCCACGATCTCTTGGGTAACGTGATCGCGGCCCTCGGGGCACAACTCTTCGCAGTGGAGATCACCGAGCTCGTGGACAACACGTACTTCGCGAACCTACGGCTCCTGCGTGAAAGAACCGAGATCAACGTAAGCGCGCGTCCGAGCGACGCGGTCGCCCTCGCGTTACGGGTTGGTTCGCCGATTCTGGTGAGCGACCAATTGATGAACGAGCAGGGCAAGGTGATGCACCTTGACGAGAGCGACGAGATCGACGAAGTCGACGACATCATTGAGACGGACGAGGAGGCGCCCACGGAAGCTGAGCTCGTCGCCGAACTTCGTGACTTCCTTGAGACCATCCGTCCCGAGGACTTCAATCAGTGAAGCGAGCGTTGATGTCGCTGTCGATATTTTTTGCTTTCGTGGTCATCTTTACCCTCAGCCGTCACGCCCTCACCACGACGCCCACCACGACCACGACGTCCAACATTCCCTCGAGTTCAACGACCACTTCGCTTCAGTCCACGACCACGTGTCAGGGCAGTCAGTTCAAGGGCGTCTATAACGAGGGCGAAGGGGCGGCGGGCACGATCCTCGCGAGCATCACGCTGACCAAGCAAACGCCGGGTACATGCACCGTCGACGGGTATCCGACGCTCACCCTTCAAGATAAGTCGGGCGCCGTCTTCAGTTCAACGACCTCAACCACGAGTCCCGTCCAGTTCCCGGTCACCGCGGCGAACAAGCCACCCTCGGCGATCACGGTCAGTGACGGCGCGTCGGTGTCGTTCTCCCTGGGCTACTCGGACGTACCAGTGGGCACCGAAGTCTGCGCGAGTGCGGTCACCATCAGCGTCCAATTCCAAAAGAGCGGTTCGACGACGCCGGTGACCCCGAGCTATCCCATCCAGCCCTGTGACGCGGCGAAGATCTGGGTTAGCCCTT
This sequence comes from Acidimicrobiaceae bacterium, assembly GCA_003133125.1. Lineage (GTDB taxonomy): Bacteria > Actinomycetota > Acidimicrobiia > Acidimicrobiales > RAAP-2 > RAAP-2. The sequence continues at coordinate 23,691 of PKZO01000085.1, forward strand.
TCTACTAATCGTTGATGGATAATTCGAGAGTGTGAATTGTCTCAGTGTCGTCGTTTTCCTCTCGATGATTTCGACTACGTTCGTTTCAGACGTTCGCGTCACGTCACAACGACGCGGTTGACCATGATTGGGGGAGAGGTATGAGTGAAGCTTTCACCTCGGATTCATTGGGGGCGAAGTTACCCGCGGTGGCCGGTGAGCACGAGCGCCTACGACAGGGGGTCCTTGGCACCCTCGACATAGCCGCGGCGACGATGGCCAACATCGGTCCCGCGATGAGTTTCTACTTCGGTTTCGGATTCCTCGCTTACACCGCCGGTCTCGCGTCGCCCCTGACCATCATCCTCGCGGGCATCGCGATTCTGTTCCTTGGCAACACGCTCTCGGAGTTCACCAAGGTCATCCCCTCTACGGGAGGCTTCATTACCTTCGTTGGTAAGACCCTCGGCGCGCGCACCGGAGTCACGACGGCGTTACTGACGGGCGCGGGCTACATGGCAGCGATGGCGTCGGTCATCGCAATCTCGGGCGGTTTCTTCCAGATCATCTTGAAGAACTACAACGTTGGTGGACTCGAGAACGTGCCGTGGATCGTCTGGACTTTGATCTTCCTCGTGTTCGCAATTTTCATGATGGTGCGTGGTATCAAGATCTCCACCAAGCTCGCCGGGGCGTTCTTCGCCTTCGAGATGGCGGTGCTCGTGATCGTGAGTGTCGTGGCGCTGTTCAAGTACCACCAGCACATCAACTTCCGTCCATTCGACCCGCGCTTCCTCACCAACGGCTTCAGTGGACTCGCGGCGGGTTTCCCGCTCGGGATCTACCTGTTCATTGGTTGGGAGAACTCCGCCGCCCTCGCCGAGGAGACGGCGAGCCCGCGCACGGCTGTCCCTAAGGCCGTCTTCGCGTCCATTGGGATCATGCTCGTCAGTTACGTGCTCTTCGCCTACTCGACCGTCGTGGGTTTCGCGGGTAACGTTGGAAAACTCTCGAGCGCACCGATTCCCTTCATCACCGTCGCCCACGGTGTACTCGGCGCCGTGGCCTTCTTTGGCTACTTGGCGGGCATGACCTCCACGCTCGGCGCCTTGATCGCGGGTACGAACTCACAGGCTCGTTTGGTGTTCAACGCCGGGCGTGAGGGCCTCGTCGCGAAGTTCCTCGGCAAGGTGGACTCGACTCGACGCACCCCGGTGAACGCGCTGCTCTTCTTCTTGGGCGTCAGCCTCTCGATCATTGGAGTATGGGGCTTGTTGCACTTGATTGGTTCACACCAGTCGGGCAACATGAGCGCGCTCGCGCTCTTTGACGAGTCCTCCACCTTTGGGACCATTCTGATCTTGGTGGTGTACGCACTCAGTCACGTGTCGCTGCCGTTCTACTATCACCGCCACCACCCAGATCGCTTCAATGTGTTCCGGCACGGTGTGTTGCCCGCCATTGGTTTCTGCACGATCCTCGTGCCCGTGTACTACCTCGCCAAGCCCGGTCAGTCCGCGCCCTACGACTGGTATCCGTGGGCTGCGCTCGGCTTCTTGGTGGTAGCTGTGCTCTACGCCCTGGTGCTCGTCAATCGCGACCCGTCCATTGGCGACCGCATCGGTTCAATCGTCGCCGACGAATAGTTCGTTGGTTCATCGCGCGGTCGGATCCACGACGATTCGACCGCGGGTCTGGCCGTTTCGTATGGTCTCGAGTGCGTCGTCGAGACCCTCGAGTGAGATCGTAGAGTCAATCAGTCCCGCGAAGTCGATGAGCCCGGCGACTTCGCCCAACTCACGCCACACCTCGGTGCGAGTCCTCTTCGAGGTCTCGACGGCGTCGACCCCGAGTAGGGCCACGGCGCGCGTGATGAAGGGATACACGTTCGTATTGAGATCGGGGCTTGCGACGAGCCCGCTCGCCGCGACGGCCGCGCCGTAGTTCAGGGAGCGCAGAATGTGGTGGAGCGTCTCGCCGCCGACGCAGTCGATCGCTCCGGCCCAGCGTTCGCTGGCGAGCACGCGGTCCGCGCGATCGGCGATCTCGTCACGACCAATCACTCGGGTCGCGCCGCGTTCGTAGAGCCAGGCCGACTCCTGGGGTGAACCCGTGGACGCGACGGGCTGGTAGTGGCGAGCGTGAAGCAACGAGACCGCGAGGGACCCGACGCCGCCGGTGGCGCCGGTGACGAGCACCTCGGCTCCCGGCTCGAGACCGTGGTGTTCGAGGGCGAGCACGCTGGCCATGGCGGTAAAGCCGGCCGTACCGATCACCATGGCGTCTCTGGTCGAAATGTTCGCGGGCAGCACGCTCACCCAGCGCGACGGCGCGTAGACCAGTGGGGCGAAGCCGCCGTCGCGCGCGACGCCCATCTCACCGCCGTGCACGCACACCCGGGTACCGGCGGGAATCGCCGGGAAGTTCGAGTTGAGGACGACGCCGGCGCCGTCCACGCCACCAACGAGCACGGGAGATCGGCGCACGCGACTCGACGGAGTGCCCACCAGCGCGTCCTTGAAATTGACGCCCGAATACTCAACGCGCACCTGCAGATCGTCTGAGTCACGGGCCTGGGGCTCGTAGTCCTCGACGCCACGTTCGAACGTTCCGTTCTCCTCGCGTATTACGTAACAACGCACCCCAAAATCCTAGGGCGGCCTCGCCCCAGAGGTGACAGGCAATACGATGCCAGTGTGGCGATGATCGAGCTCAACGCGAAACCCACCTGGGTCCTCGTGCCCAAGCGTAAGGGCGAGACGGTCCTGTTCTTGCACGGCGGTATGAGCAGCAGTGCGAGTCTGCTCGATTCGCTCGGCCCGCATCTTAAGAAGAAGTTTCGACTGGCGGCGTTCGATCGACGCGGTCATGGGCGAAGCCCCGACAACGAGCGGCCCTTTCACTACGCCGAGATGGCCGACGACACGATCGCCTTTATTGAGCACCTTGGTCGCCGGGTCCATCTCGTGGGTCATAGTGACGGAGGTAACGTGGCCCTGCTCGTGGTGCTCAAGCGCCCCGACCTCGTGAAGCGAGCGGTAGTGATCGGGGCGAACTACAACCACCGGGGTCTCTTGCCCATGACGCCCATGCGAGTGGGAACATCGTCGTTTCAACAGTGGTCCGAGAAGTACGCCGCTCAATCACCCGACGACATTGGCCACGCCGAAGTGGTCCTTAAGAAGAGTCTGCGATTGTTCGCCCGCGAGCCGAAGTTGTACCGTGAAGACNNAAACTTTCGCACACGTGCGCACTCTTTGAGGCGATGCCCGACGCGCAACTCGCGATTATCCCGGGCGCGTCGCACGGCGTCTTAAAAGAGCAGACCGCTCTGTGCGCGGCGATGATCGAACGATTCCTCACCCAAGCGTTACCCCCCGAGACCCGCGCGCCCACTCGCCGGGCCCCGTCGAACGACTAGACCATTCCAAGGGTTTTTAAAGGACCACAACTAGACTTCGCCTGATGATGACCCAGCTCGTGGACTCACGCACCCGTTCGGTGGCGTGGTGGGGAAGGCTCAGCGGCCTCACGAGCGACGGCGCGCTCTACGGAGTTTCGGCCCTGTTCGCCTTGGTCCTCGGTTTCACTTCGACCCAGGTCGCCCAGTGGCACTGGGGTTTCCTCACCGCCGCGCCCTACGCCATCGCGGCGGTCATTGGGTTCGCGCTCGGTCGCTGGCGAGTGCGACGGGCGATCCTCGTGCGTTTGGGACTGCTGGTGCTGGTCATCATGGGCTCGGTCGTGATTCCCCTCGCGCTCGAAGCGCGCTGGCGGCATCAGGATCCCAATCAGGGCTACGCCCAGCCCGAGGTCTCGGTGATCGAGCGCTCGGCGACCTACGTGAGCCAAGGCAAGGATCCCTACCGCTCGTACTACACCGACGGTCGTCTGGTCGACGAGGTGCGCGGGCTGCCCGCTTATGAGTCGTTCTTCCCGTACTTCCCGCTCATGAGTGTCTTTGGCCTTCCGTCGGCCGAGACGCACGCGAGTTCGGGTCTCACCGACGCACGCATCATCATGTCGCTGATGACCTTGTTGGTGAGCGCCGCGGCGATGGTGTTGTTTCGCGCGTCGCCCGGAAAGAAGATCCGTATCGCCCAGGTACTGCTGGCGTTACCCACGGGTGCGCTGTTCCTCTCGACGGGCGGTGACGACATGCCGATCCTGGCGCTGATGCTGCTAGGTGTCGCCGCCTTACAGCGACGATCGATTAATACCGCGGGCATCAGTTTGGGACTCGCCGCGGCGATGAAACTGACCGCGTGGCCCATGGCCTTTGGCGCCCTGCTCGTGGCTCGCGACAAGAAGGACCGTCCGGCGTGGCGACGAGTAACTCTGTGGGTGACCTGTATCGTCGTGGTCACCGTCGCACCGTTCGTCGTGAAGGCGCCGTGGGCGTTCTTCTCGAACGTCTTCGCCTTTCCGCTCGGGCTCGCGCACGTCGCCTCACCCGCGGCGAGCGACCTCCCGGGTCATATCCTCACGACGTGGTGGCCGCCACTCGGTCACGTGCTCGCTCCGCTGGCGTTGCTCGTGGGCGGGTACTTCACCGCCAAGTACGTCAAGGCCCACTGGCCACTTTCGCTCAGTCAGCTGCTCGGTCTGATGAGCCTGGTCTTTCTCGTGTTGATGTGCGTGGCGACCGCGACACGCATTGGCTACGTGATCTATCCGATCAATTTCGCCCTGTGGGCCTGGGTCTGTCGCGAGGACAAAGAGGCGGAACTAGTGCCGGTGACGCTCTAGATCGTCTCGGAATTCTGATAGATCTGGTAGGTCCAGTGCGACGACGTGGCCTTCGAGGAATTCACCGTCACTCCGACCACCCAGTAGAAGGTGTCGCTGCCGGCCTTTTGGAAGAGGTCCTGGGGCGAGCCGTTGCTCGCTCCCTGAGAGAAGAGGTTCCAGCCCATGGCCTTTAGTTGGGCGCTGTAGTACCCGAGGAGTTCGCCGGGTGTGACGTCACTGACAAAGGACCGCGAGCAGGCGAAGTCGCCCGCGCCTTCGCTGGGCAAGGTGACGGGACCATCGGACTTCGTTGTTTCGGGCACGATGAGTGCCGGTACCACGTTTGAAGGCGGCGTTCCGGGCTGTTTACAGCCCGCGAGTAGGTGCGAACTCTCGGTGTTGAGACCCCCCACCACGACTGGAATGGTCGTGGGCGTGGTGACACCTTGGTCAGAGACGGCGTTGACGAGTAGGAAGACCGCGAGCATCACCACGCCCAGTATCAGGACCGCCGCCGCGGGCCAGATACTCGTGGTCGTCGTTAGAGGGGGTTTGGGTTGCTCACTCACCGCTCCATCCTAAATGGTCAATGGGACCGCGACCCTGGCCGAGCCGCCAGGACGCCGCGCCCTTGATGGCAGCTAGCACGAAGGACTTCGCGTCACGCGTCGCGTCGGGCAGTGAACGTTCGAGCGCGAGTCCGCACGCGATCGCCGCGGACAACGAGCAACCCGTGCCGTGGTCGTTGAGTGAGTCGACGCGCGCGGTGTCGAACAAGGTGACGCCTTCGGGTCCCACCAGCACGTCAGGTGCGTGACCTTCGACTTCGCGTTCACTCGCGAAGTGGCCGCCCTTTACAAGAACGTAGGTCGAACCAAAGGCGAGTATCTGATTGGCGACGCGAACCATGTCGTCGTAGTCACGGATCTCTCTCGCGTCGAGCCCGCAGAGCACCGCCGCCTCGCGGATGTTGGGCGTGACGAGTATGGCGAAACCGAGCAGGGCTTCGCGGTAGGCGTCGACACCGCCCTCGGCCATGAGCGAGTGTCCAGTCGAAGAGACGAGGACCGGGTCCACGACGAGGTTGACCAGAGCACCCGCGCGAGCGAGTTCGGCGACCGCCACGACCGTATCGGGTTGGGCGAGCATGCCGGTCTTGACCGCTCGCACCTCGAAGTCCTCGAGCACCGCCGCGCACTGGGCGAGCACCATGGCGGGCTCGGTGTTAAGAACAGCGAGGACGCCCACGGTATTCTGGGCGGTGATCGCGGTGATCGCGGTCGTGCCGTGGACCCCGAAGGCCGCGAAGGTTCGCAGGTCCGCTTGGATCCCGGCGCCACCTCCCGAATCCGAGCCGGCGATGCTGAGCGCGGTGACCGGTTGCACCTTGACCACACTAGTAATAGGTCTCGGGGCCCTCGTGCGGGCCGTCGGGCCACGCCCGGTTCCCGGTGCAAGNNGCCACGGTCGCGCTTCGCCGGGTCGATCCGTCGGTCGAGGGTTCGATCTATGACGTCTTAAAGGAGTTGGGCTTTGACCTACTGCCCAACACGGCCGGTTGCTACAGCGCCGCCGAGGCCTTTAAGGTCGCCCAACTCGCTCGCGAGGCCTTTGACACCAACGTCGTCAAGCTCGAGGTCATTGGCGACGACGTCACGTTGCTACCCGACACCACCGAGACCCTGGTGGGCGCCGAGAAGTTGGTGCGTGAGGGTTTTCAAGTCTGGGCCTACACCTCAGACGACCTGATCGTCGCCCAGCGACTCGAGCAGGCGGGATGCGTGGCGGTGATGCCGCTCGGTTCGCCCATTGGCTCGGGGCTGGGCATCCGAAACCCCCACGCCATCAGTCTGATCTGCGAAAGACTCCAGGTACCCGTCCTGCTCGATGCCGGGGTCGGTACCGCCTCTGACGCGGCGCTCGCCATGGAATTGGGCTGTGACGGGGTGCTCGCCGCCTCGGCGATCAATCGGGCCCTGGAACCGGTATTGATGGCCCGGGCGCTCAAAGAGGCTGTTTCGGCGGGTTTTCTCGCCCGTCGCGCGGGTCGGATACCCCCTCGGTTGCACGCGGAAGCCTCCTCGCCGTCCCTTGGTCGTCCTGATTTATTTGTCGAATAGGTCTACGGCAAACTACAATCATGTAGTCCAACGGGATAGTCTGAAAATGCCTCGGTCGGGAGGGACTTCGAATGGCAAATTCTCTTACTTCGGGATTTAGTGGCCCGACGGTGTGTCGCCTCGCGGGCGTCACGTACCGTCAGTTGGACTACTGGGCGCGCACCAGCCTCGTCACGCCTTCGATCACCGCGGCCCACGGCAGCGGATCAAAGCGCGAGTACTCCTACTCCGACGTCCTCGAGGTCAAGGTCATCAAGTCCTTGCTTAACTCGGGCATCTCGCTCTCGCGCGCTCGCCAGGCCGTTGAATGTTTGCGCAGCGCGCTAGGGGTCGACTTGGCGTCGAGCAGTCTCGTGATGAGCGACGCCGGCTCGGTGCTCGCTCACGATGACGGTGACCTGGTGGACCTGCTGCGCGGCGGACAGGGCGTCTTTAACATCGTGCCGTTGGCCAACGTGGTGGCCGAACTCTCCACCACGATTCAAAAGGAACAACTACTGACGTCGGAGAGGGAGCACCGCTCGGCGTGACGCCCCTGTCATCACGTGGCGACGATCACCTTCGCCACCCCAGTTTCAATGCCTGCGCGACGAGTTCGTTCGCGCATCCGAGTGAACAGCTCTTCGCCACCCTGCTCAACCTTTACGGCATCGAGTGGCGTTACGAACCCCTCGAGTTCCCCCTCGCCTGGAACGACGACGGGCGACCGGTGCGAGCCTTTCGCCCCGACTTCTACCTGCCCTCGATACCGCTGTTCATCGAATTGACGGTGCTCGAGCAACGTCTGGTCACCAAGAAGAACCAGAAGGTCCGTGAGTTTCGCGCGCTCTATCCCGAGGTGGAGTTGCTGGTGGTGTACCAGCGCGACTTCGTCGAGTTGCTCAAGCAGCACGACCTGGGAACCCTGGGTGATTTCGCGGCCTAGTGTGACTGACGTGAGCGGCCGGCGCCCCTTCTTATACGACACGCACGTCGAACTCGGCGCGAAGATCGTCCCCTTTGG
>PKZO01000071.1:0-25382 GCA_003133125.1 Acidimicrobiaceae bacterium
GGACTCTCGCCGCTCGGTGCAGGAATAGACACCCTGCCCATGGCCGCGATGACCTTGCTGCTGCCCCCTGTCGCCGGGCGGGTCGTCGGGCACTACGGCGCTCGGTTGCCCCTGCTCCTTGGGGGTTTGAGCCTGCTGGTGGGCAGCCTCATGCTGGTGCGTCTTGACGTCGCGACGCCCTTTACCTGGTTGTTCTGTGCCTACGTGGTCTTTGGCGTCGGATTCGGAGTCGTTAACCCGCCCATTACGAGTGCCGCGGTTTCGGGAATGCCGCGAGCCCAGGCGGGTGTGGCTTCGGGAATCGCGTCGACGTCGCGTCAGGTGGGTGCGACCTTGGGCGTAGCGATCGTGGGGGCGCTGGTCGGATCGAAGATTGGCGTGAACTCACGGGTGGGGTTCGTCCTCGCGACGAGAGGTGGTTGGTGGTTCCTCGCGGGTTGCGGTGGCGCGGTGCTCTTACTCGGACTTCTTGGGACGTCCAAGTGGGCTCGCGCCACCGCGGACCGGACCGCACGTGAACTCAATCCGGAGTACTTCGAAGGAAGGGAATCGTGAGCGACGCCGAGGTCTCGGACCTCGCCGAGCGTGTCGTGGCTCACATGTCCTCCTTGGTGCTCGACAATGATCGACGCCAAAGGGTGTCTGAGGCGCTGGGCATGAGTTTCGGTCGAGCCAAGGCGCTTCGACGAATCGCCGTTCGTTCGATGCCCATGGGCGAGTTGGCGTTGCTACTCGGGATCGATCCGCCCTACATGACCTTGGTGGTCGACGACCTCGAAGAACGGGGTCTCGTGGCACGAAAAGACCATCCTTCGGACCGCCGGGTCAAACTGGTCGTGGCGACCGAAGAAGGTCTCGCGGCGGCCCAGCTCGCCGAGAGGATCCTCGATGAACCCCCCGCGAGCCTGCTGGCGCTCTCGGTCCCAGAACTGGTCGCCCTGGAGAGCATTCTCGCCAAGGTCGCCGCAGGCGTCAGCGAAGCCACGGCCTTGGACGACGGTCGGGCTCGACGACGCGAACTCGGTCGAAACGCCCCCCGAATTCTCTCCGAAAGGCAGTAAAACAAAGGCTTTAACGGTGTTTACCTGATGGTAACGAGGTATTTCCTCGCTGACGGTAGTGTCCTCCCTAATGGATAAGAGCTTTCGTACCAGCACCGCCGACGGGGCCGTGGTCGAGTTCGGGCTCGTCCGTCACGCCCTACTGGCGAAACTCGCCGCGGGCACCTTGCGGCACGAGGACGTGTGCGACGCCCATCCCGAGTTGATGAGGGCGGCGAAGAACATCGGCCGTTCGACCGGGGAAACGTGTCCGGTCTGCGATGAGGCCGAGTTGGTCGAGGTGACTTACGTGTTCGGGTCGCGCTTGCCGGCGGGCGGGACGTGTCCCACTTCGCGCGCGGAACTGCTCAAGCTCGAGCGCCGTGAGGAGCCGGTCCAGTGCTACGCCGTCGAAGTGTGCGTTGCCTGCATGTTTCATCACCTCGTGCGAAAGTGGTCGGCGGGCGGACGTCAATCCCGAAGGGCGCCGGTTCGCCAGCAGCGAAAGGTCGGCGAATGAGTCTGAGCGCACCGACGATTCGCTCGAAGAAACGTAGTCGCGGTGACCAGCCCATCGTCATGGTTACCGCCTACGACGAACCCGGCGCACGTTACTGCGACGCCGCCGGTGTCGACATCATCCTCGTGGGCGATTCAATGGCCAACGTCGTGATGGGTCAGCGTGACACCCTGCAGGTGAGCATGGAAGACATGATCCATCACGTCCGTGCGGTCGCGGCGGCGATACCCAAGGCCCACGTCGTGGCGGACATGCCCTGGATGAGTTACCACGTGGACGTCGCGAGCAGTGTTCGCAACGCTGCCGCACTGGTGCGTGCTGGAGCCCACAGCGTCAAACTCGAGGGTGGCCGTGTGCGACGCGACGCGATCCGCGCGATTCTCGACGCCGAGATCCCGGTCATGGGACACCTCGGACTCACTCCACAGAGCGTGCTCGCCTTTGGCGGTTTCAAGGTCCAGGCGAAGACCAGTGAGGCGGCGGAGTGGCTCACCAAAGACGCCCTCCTACTCCAGGACGAGGGTGTCTACGCCATCGTGATCGAAGGAGTGCCGAGCGTCGTGGGCACCCGGATCACCGAGGCGCTCGAGATTCCCACGATCGGCATCGGCGCGGGACCCGACACTGACGGCCAGGTGCTCGTGTTCCACGACCTGCTCGGTTTGACGGGTCGGACTCCACCCAAGTTTGTTCGCCAATACGCCCAATTGGGCGACGTGATCACCGAAGCCGTGGGACGTTACGCCTTTGACGTGAGAAATGGCCTGTTTCCTGATGCTTCTGAGGCGTACGAGAACCCCGCCGAGCTCCTGGAGTAGCCAAGATCAGCCCCGTGCAGTAGAGTTGTCTTTCCCACATGCGTGGGAAGCAGCAAATGAACCCTGCTCTGTTTTCCGCAGAGCCCGGCCCAGCCGGACCAGAGGGAAAGGAAAAAGGCCATGAGGCCCTATGAAACCATGATCGTGTTCGACACCGCCGTCGACGCGCAGTCCATCCAGATCGCCCTTGATCGGGCTCTGGAGACCATTCGAACCAATGGCGGAAATCCTGGTGCTATCGACCGTTGGGGCAAGCGTCCCCTGGCGTACGAGATCAAGAAGCGCAAAGAGGGTTACTACGTTTTGGTGGAGTTCTCTGGTGAGTCGGCGACTGTCGTCGAACTGGACCGGATTCTGCTCCTCTCAGACGAAGTCCTTCGCTTCAAGATCCTTCGTCGCAGCGAGCGAACCAAGCTCAGCCGTGTCACGGCTGAAGCCTAGGTTCGGACGCAGAGCGAATTAAGGAGAGAACACAATGGCCGATAACACAATCACGGTCGTGGGTAACGTCACCCGTGACCCCGAGCTCAAGTTTCTAAACAGCGGACAGGCTGCTATTCGTCTCTCGATTGCCGTGAACCGTCGCTGGCAGAACCGACAGACCCAGGAGTGGGAAGAGCGTGTCTCGTACTTCGAGGTGACCGGCTACGGATCCATGGCCGAGAACGCAGCGAACTCCTTGCAAAAGGGTGCACGCGTCGTGGTGACCGGTCGGCTCGAGCAGAGAAGCTGGGAAACCGAGAACGGCGATAAGCGTTCGATCGTCGAAATCAACGCCGACGAGATCGCGCCGTCGCTTCGCTGGGCAACCGCCGTGGTCACGAGGACCCCGCGAGCCGAAGGCGGGAATTTTCAATCAAGCGAGCGCCCGGCCGCAGCCGCGCGCCCCAACGAACCAACTACCTACGCCTTTGATGAGGAGCCCTTCTAATGCCACGTATTAATAATCCCAAGCCGCCCAAGCGCGCGCCGAAAATTGACACGCGTCGCGGCGCCAAGAAGAAGCCTTGCTCCTTTTGCCAGCACGGTGTTATCTCGGTTGACTACAAGGACCTGGCCCAGCTGCGAAAGTACATCTCGGACCGCGGCAAGATTCGCGGACGTAAGGTCTCGGGCAATTGCCAGCAGCACCAGCGCGACGTGACCGACGCGATCAAGACCGCCCGCGAATTGGCCCTACTGCCTTACACCCAGCGCACCGTGACCGAGCGCCGCGGTGGGCGCGGTTCGAGGGACGACCGAGGTCCGCGTGCACCACGTCCGGACCGTGACGCAGCGCCGACGCCCGTGAGCGACGTCGAGGTCGAGGTCGAGAGTGACGCGGGCGAGGCCTCGGAGGTCTTTGAAGCCGAGCTCGTCGAAGAGGGTGCCGAATGAAAGTTCTCCTACGTAGCGACGTGAACGGCGTTGGTCGCCGGGGCGACGTCGTCGAGGTGAAGTCGGGTTACGCCCGTAACTTCCTTCTTCCAACCGGCGCGGCTCTCATTGCTAACGAGACAATGGAAGTGCAAGGTTCGTCGATGCGCAAGGCTCGCGATCTTCGTGACGCGAAGAGTCGCGAGGCCGCAGAAGTCCAGCGCGCGTTGATTGAGAAATCGTCCATCCAGATCGCTGCACGTTCGGGCGCTAATGGTCGCCTCTTCGGTTCGGTGACCGAGTCGGACGTGGTGAACGCGATTCGCACGGCGACCAACATCTCGCTTGACCGCCACATGATCTCAATGACCGAGCACTTAAAAGAGCTCGGAATCGCCACGGTGAGCGCGACACTGTTCGACGGTGTCGTAGCGACCGTGAACGTGGAGATTGTCGCCAAATAGCGACACGTGTTCTTGCGTGGTCGGCCGGGGCTTCGAGCCCCGGCCGTTTGGCGTGTTACACCCACTTTGCAGACTGGTACTTGAGGGGTTAGCCACAGATAATCCCCACGTTGTTGTTATTGCGTCCAACAAGCAACTTGAGCAACCGTTGAGGTCTTATGACACAGATGGACACAGATCGCGCACGCTCCGCACCGGGCGGAGGTCGGGTACCCCCGAGCGCCATCGAGGTTGAAGAATCGTTGATCGGTGCGATGCTGTTGTCCCAAGAAGCCGTGAGTATCGCCTACGAGACCGTGCAGCCCGAGGACTTCTACCGGCCTCTGCACGGGCAGATCTTTAGTGCCATCATCGCGCTCGCCAACGCTGGCGAGCCGGTCGACTACGTGACGGTTCAGGCGAAGTTGCAAGAGCGTGGTGCGGTGGCGGTGGAGTTGGCCGTCCTCTCGTCGCTGCAGATGAACACGCCCTCGGCGGCGAACGCCCAGCACTACGCCGAGTTGGTGCGCGAGAAGGCTCAGCAACGGCGTCTGATCGCGGTAGCGGGCGAGATAGTCGACGACGCCTACGTGGCGACCGACGACGTCGTCGGGCTGATCGACGAGGCGGAACGGAAGATCAATCAGATTGGCGACGAGCGAAGGACCGACAGCGTCTCGCCGCTGCAGAGGTTGTTGCTCAACGAGGCGGACATACTCGAACAGCGAGGTGAAACCCGCGGCCAGTTCAACGGCCTCGAGACCGGTTACAAATCCGTTGACGTCATCTTGCAGGGACTTCAACCCAATAGCCTCACGATCGTGGGTGCGCGTCCCGCAATGGGTAAGACGGCCTTTGGTCTGGGCATTGCGGTGCACGTAGGGGCAATCGTCCAACGCCCGGCGCTGTACTTCTCACTTGAGATGAGCCGCCAGGAGCTGGCCGAGCGCATCCTCGCCTCGACGGCGGGCATTGACTCGTCGAAACTTCGCACGGGCGACCTGTCTGACGGAGACTGGAATCGGGCACACGACGCTTTCGGTTTCCTACAGTCCGCCAAGGTATTCATCGATGACAACCCTGCTCTTACCGTGATGGACGTTCGCGCCCGCGCACGTCGCATCAAGCAACAAAACGGTGACCTCGGGGTCGTGATCATTGACTACCTCCAGCTCATGAGTTCGCGCGGCCGCGCGGAAAACCGTCAGGTGGAAGTGTCAGAGATGAGCCGGTCGCTCAAGATTCTCGCGCGCGAACTGAGTTGCCCGATCATCGCGCTCTCACAGTTGTCACGAAAGCTTGAGGAACGCGGTGACAAGCGCCCGATGATGAGCGACCTTCGAGAGTCCGGGGCGCTCGAGCAAGACGCCGACGTCGTGCTCTTCCTGTTTCGGCCCGAGCAGTATGGCGAAGTCCCCAACGACAAGAAATCCGACGCGGAGATCATCGTGGGCAAGAACCGCAATGGCCCCACCCGCACCGCTCACCTCACTTGGCGAGGCGAGTTCGCCCGGTTCGACAACGTCGCCGAAGCCCGCGAGATCTAGGAATCTTCTCGTTGTCTCTGGTTAAGAAGGGCCTTGCGAGCACCACTGTAATTAGGTAACCTAATTAGGTTGCCTAATTAACGTAGCCACGAAATCGAGGCCCGGCTGTGACCATATCGAGGGACGTCACCACGACGTCGATGATCGAAGAGCTCGACGCAGAACTCTCCTCTGCGATGTCGCGACTCGTACGTCGCGTGCGAGCGGAGAAGACCGGCGACCAGATCAGTGAATCGCACCGTACCGCGCTTGCCTTGCTCGTCAGGGAGGGACCGCGAACGCTCGGCGAGCTGAGCGAACACGAGTGCGTGAAGCCCCCCTCGATGAATCAGACGGTCAACGCCTTGGTCGAATCGGGTTACGTCGAACGTCGTGACGATCCCGATGACGGGAGGAAGGTCATCCTTGTCGCCACGCCCTCGGGCCAGGCGGTCATTGAAGAGACTCGCCGCCTCCTTCACGTCTGGCTGCAAGCACAGCTCGTCGCGTTGTCAAGTGAGGACTATGCGACGTTGAGCTCGGCGGTCGCCATCATTAACAGGCTTGCGGAGTCGTGAGCGTCGAGACGCCTTTGCTCGGCGCAATCGATGTTTCGCCGCGCTACAAGTGGCTGGTGTTGACCAACACGACCATTGGCGTGCTGCTCGCCACGCTTGATTCATCAATCATGTTGATCGCGATGCCCGACATCTTTCGCGGCATCAAGCTGAATCCACTCGCGCCGGGTAACACTTTCTATCTTCTTTGGATGATCTTGGGTTTTCTCATCGTCAGTAGCGTCCTCGTGGTGAGCCTGGGTCGACTTGGCGACATGTACGGACGCGTGAAGATGTACAACCTCGGTTTCGTCGTCTACACCTTGGCGTCGCTGGTTCTGACCCTCGACCCGCTGAAGGGCGCCTCGGGTGCGATCTGGTTGATCGTTGGTCGGATCGTCCAGGGCGTCGGCGCCGCGTTCCTCATCGCCAATTCCGCGGCGATCCTCACCGATGCTTTCCCTTCGAACCAGCGCGGCCTCGCTCTCGGTATCAACAACATTGCCGGTATCAGTGGTTCGTTCATTGGGCTCATCCTCGGAGGTGTGCTGGGCGCGATTGACTGGCGCTACGTGTTCCTCGTGTCAGTGCCGTTTGGCCTGTTGGGTACGGTGTGGTCGTACGTGAACCTAAAGGAGTTAGGCGAACGGCACCGCGCCAAGATCGACTGGGCGGGCAACGTCACCTTCGCCGTGGGGCTCATCTTGATAATGGTGGGCATTACCTACGGGATAGAGCCGGCCGGGGGACACAACACCGGATGGACCAGCGTGCCCGTGATCCTCGAACTCGGCGTCGGGCTCGTCTCGGTGATTGCGTTCCTCTTCATCGAAGCCAAGGTCGCCGAGCCCATGTTCCGTCTGCCGTTGTTCAAGATTCGCGCTTTTACCTCGGGGACGCTCGCGACGTTTCTTGCGGCGATTGGACGAGGTGGCCTGATGTTCATGCTGATCATCTGGCTCCAAGGGATCTGGCTTCCCCTGCACGGTTACAACTTCGAGCGCACGCCGCTCTGGGCTGGAATTCTCATGCTGCCGTTGACGCTCGGCTTCCTCTTGGCGGGTCCGTTGTCGGGCTACCTCTCGGATCAGTTCGGGGCGCGTTATCTAGCGACCGGTGGCATGGTGGCGGCCGCGGTCAGTTTCGTGCTCTTGATGTTGTTACCAGTGAACTTCAACTACCTTGGTTTCGCCTTGATTCTGCTCCTCTTTGGGACTTCGATGGGTGCTTTCGCGGCACCTAACCGTGCGGCGGTCATGAACAGCCTTCCCCCGCGACATCGGGGCGCGGGCGGTGGGATGAACGCGACGTTCCAGAGCTCGGCCCAGGTCTTGTCGATTGGCATCTTCTTCACCTTGATGATCATCGGGCTCTCATCGACGCTCTCGACCTCGCTCACCCACGGGCTCATCGCCAACGGCGTGCCGTCGGCGGTGGCGCACCGCATCGGAGCGTTACCGCCGGTCTCGGTACTCTTCGCCGCGTTTCTCGGGTACAACCCGATAAAGACCCTCGTAGGACCCAAGGTGCTGGCCAAGCTGAGTGCGGTGAATCAGGCGACGCTCACCGGCCATGGATTCTTCCCTCATCTCATCTCCGCGCCGTTTCACTCGGGTATCGAGACGGCGTTCATCTTCTCGGCGCTGGTGTCGCTGGTCGCTGCCGTTGCCTCGTGGTCGAGGGGTGCCCACGTCGTGAGCGTCCAACATGATCGAGAACTGAGCGAGGCACTTGAGCACCCCGTGACGCCCGACTAATGCGGCGCTGACGCCAAGGAGGGGATTTCGACCCTAGCGTCGCCACGGTAGTTTTCAATTCATGGCCCACGCGCTCGAAGCCAGGAAGCTCACCAAGGTCTTTGGGGGTGCGCCAGCCGTCGACTCGCTCGAGCTCAGCGTCGACGCTGGTGAGGTCGTGGGTTTCCTCGGACCCAACGGAGCGGGCAAGACCACGACCCTGCGAATGCTGCTCGGATTGCTGCGCCCGACCTCGGGTGAAGCGATGATCCTCGGACATCGTGCCGGTACGGCGTACGCGCGCGAGCACGCCGCCTACGTGTCGGGCGACGTGTCGCTGTGGCCTCAACTCACGGGTCGTGAGGCGATCGCTTTCCTGGGCTCGCTGCACGGATCGCTCGACGCGGCCTACCGGGACCGGCTGATCGAAATCTTCGAGTTGGATCCCGAGAAACGTATCCGTGCGTATTCCAAGGGCAACCGACAGAAGGTGGCGCTGGTCGCGGCCTTCGCGACTCGCGCCGAGGTGCTGTTGTTGGACGAGCCGACGTCTGGTTTGGATCCGTTGATGGAAAGGGTCTTTCGTGACTGCATCATCGAAGCCCAGCAACGTGGTCAAGCGGTGTTGCTGAGTTCACACATGATCTCTGAGGTTGAACACCTTTGCGGTCGCGTCGCGATGATTCGTTCGGGCAAGCTCGTCTCGGTAGCGGACGTGGAAGAACTCGGCGCACACGTGGGCACCGAGTTCGAGATCACTGGCGACGTAGGAGATTTGCGAGGCGTGAAGGGAGTGACGTCGGTGTCCGCCCTGCCCGATGGTGTGCGGGTGCAAGTCGTTGGATCACCCGACGCGCTGCTCCAGGCGTTGGCGAAGACGCACGTGACGTCGCTTCGCACGAAGGAGGCGTCGCTCGAGGAGATCTTCCTCTCGTTCTACGACCAGTCAACGGCACCGCCTTCGTGAGCAGAGCTCCTGGGTCGGTCCATACCCTGGTGTGGCGTCAGATTCGAGTGCCGACCGTCGCGATTGCGGTGCTGGTCGTGCTCGTGGTGCGCGTGGGCATCTCGTCGTATTCCTTGAGCGGTGGGGCGCGCGGTATGGCCGGCCTGCGACCGGTCATCGAGAACCCCGCGGTCAGTGCCCTTTACGGACGCGTGACCTCGCTGCACAGTGCGGGGGCATTCGTCGAGTGGAAGATGGGCATGTTCGTCGCTCTCGCGGTCGCTATGTGGGCGGCGCTGATGGCGACGCGCGTCACGAGGGGCAGCGAGGACGACGGAACATGGGATTTGCTCGTGGTGAGTCGCGTCGGACGTCAACCCGCGCTCGCTTCGGCGATGCTCGTGCTCTTCGAGGCGGGCGCCGTGGTGGGCGCGGCGACCTGGCTCACGTTGCTTTCGGGAGGGCAGAGTTTTAGCGATTGTGGTCTCTACGGCATTGCCATCGTGGGAATCGCCTGGAGCGGCGTCGCCCTGGGGCTACTCGGTTCTCAGTTCTTTGCTCCTCGTCGCAGTGCGTCCCAAGTGGCGCTCTGCGTGATTGGTCTGTTCTTCATACTGCGCGTACTCGCAGACGGTTCGGCGCGCAACGTCGCTCTTCGCTGGGTATCGCCCTTTGGCTGGCTCGAGAACGTGGGGGCTTTTCACCATCGCGAAGTGGTGTGGCTCGTTCCTCTGCTCCTCGTGCCGACGGGCACCGCGCTCACGGCGTGGCGACTGCAGCGCGCTCGCGACGTGGGTTCGGCGTGGTGGACGCGCGCGGACCGCTCGCGCGCTCGCGANNTGGACCGTGGGTCTCGGCGTGCTCGGGGTCGTGGTGGGCTATCTCACCAATGCCCTGGTGCAGCTTTGTCGTACCGACCCGGGCTACGTGAAACTGCTCAAGCGCTGGGGATTCGGCTCGATGGTGACGGGTCGTGGATTCATTGCCGAGGCGTGCGTGCTGTTCGCGGTGGCGCTGTCGTTCATGGTGGCAGCCCTGCTGGTCTCGGTGGGCACCGATTCATATCAGGGCCGACTCGACCTGCCCCTCGCCTACGGCACCAGTCGAGCGAAGTGGCTCGCCAGTGGCGTCGTGACCACCGTCGTCGCCACCGCGGTCATCGCGATGTTGTGCGCGCTGGCGACCTGGCTCGGCGTGCTCGTGAGCGGCACGGCAATGGGTCTTCGCGCACCGCTCGAAGGAATGGCCAACGCCCTGACGCTGGTGCCATGGCTCATTGGCGTGAGCATCCTGCTGATCGCCCTGACGCCGAGGTTCTCGTTCCTCGTGATCGCGATGATGCTCACCGTGTTCTATATCGACGCCGTGCTCGGGCCGATCATGCGCTGGCCCGAATGGCTGCTGGACGTGTCGCCCTTCTTTCACCTGCATCTCGTGCCCGTCGTCTCCTCGAACTGGGGCGCGACGCTCTCGCTCACGCTCATTGGTATCGTCGCGGGGGCCCTCGGCTTTGGCGTGTTCGCTCGTCGCGACGTTGGTCACTGACGCGTCGAGAGACAAAGCGCGATGACTATTTGGGCTGCATTCTGATGCCGGCGTCGATGCGGATCGACTCGGCGTTCATGTAACTGTTCGAGAGCAACTCGATCGCCAGTGATGCAAATTCTTCGGAGTAACCCAGACGCTTGGGAAACAGCACGCCCGCGCCTAGTCGAGCCTTGAACTCGTCGGACTGGGGGCCCGTGCCGTAGATGGGCGTGTCGATGAGACCTGGCAGGATGCAATTGGCGCGCACACCAATGGGGGCGATGTCGCGCGCGAGCGGCAACGTGAGTCCGACGATGCCGCCCTTCGAAGACGAGTACGCCACCTGGCCGATCTGACCGTCCTCGGCGGCCACCGAAGCGGTGTTCACGATCGCGCCGCGCATGCCGTCGACGTCGGGGGCGTTGTGGCTCATGGCGGTCGCCGCGAGACGGCACACGTTAAAGGTGCCGATGAGGTTGATCTCGATGACCTTCCGGTAAACGTCCAAGTCGTGAGCGGAACCGTACTCGCCGTCTTTGCCAATGGTGCGCGTCGCCCAGCCGATTCCTGCGCAGTTGACCGCACTCCAGAGTGGGGCCATTGCCTTGGCCGCTTCGATAGCTTCGATGACCTGGTCGGTGTTGGTCACGTCGCAGTGCACGTAGGCGCCCTTGATTTCCTCGGCGACTTCTTTACCGCGCTGGTCGTTGAGGTCCGCGACCACGACGCGCACGCCGCGTGCGGCGAGGGCGCGAGCGGTCGCTTCACCGAGGCCCGAGGCGCCGCCGGTGACGACGGCTGATGTGTTGTTCAGTTCCACGAGATACTCCTGTCTTGGGGTCCACGAATCTGTCGGACCGCTACCGAGTAAAGCAGAGTTTTCGAGAACCCAAAATCAACATTCGGGGCCGCGGATTTCCTTACAAATCAGTGGGTAACGATACTCGCGCCAGGTCGCTCATCTCCAGTGCGACGGCGTGACGGTAGGCGTTGATGGTCGCTTCGTGCTCTTCAATGAGCGCCGCCTGCGCCTCGAGCGCGTGAAGTTGGTGTTGTTCGTGTCGGTACGCGAGTTCGAGGTGAAATCCGAGAAATGGAACGCAGATGCCCACGCACAGTACGAGGGGGACCAGGGTCAGGGTTGAGAGTGTTGCGAGCATGATGACCTTCTTTCGTTGTTGTGCAACAGTGTGACGCCGTCAGAGAAGACGACGAGAAGGGCGGCTGAAGAACTCGCTAAGAAATGGGACAGTTGACGGATCAGTTGAGGCGGACCTCGCTGCACGTTGAAACAAACGCGCGGGCCGAGCGCGACGTCGGTCCTAGTGTGAGTACATGGCATCGGTGTTCGAGTACTCGAAGGAGGAGCTCGCGGAGTTGTTGAGTGGTGAGCCTCGCTACCGGGTCGAGCAGCTCTGGCACGGCTTGTGGACCGAAGCTCTCGCGATCGACGAGGTGACCACGATTCCCAAAGTGCTGCGCGCGAGGCTCGAGGAACAGTTCGTACCGGCGTTGTCGGTACTCACCGATGTCCACAGTGACCGTGGCGCCACTCGAAAGTGGGTCTTCGCGCTGCACGACGGCGCGACCATCGAGACCGTCCTGATGACCTACGAGGATCGGGTCACCGTCTGTGTATCGTCCCAGGCGGGTTGTGCGATGGGCTGTACCTTCTGTGCGACGGGCCAGGCGGGATTTTCCCGACAGCTCAGCGTGGGCGAAGTGCTGGAACAGGTGATGTTCGCCGTGCGGGCCGCCGCCCCACGGCGGCTCTCTAACGTCGTCTTCATGGGCATGGGTGAGCCACTCGCCAACTACCGCGTCACCGTGAGTGCGTTGGGTCGCCTGCACGACTATCGAGGCCTTTCCGCGCGTCATCTGACGGTGTCGACCGTGGGCGTGGCTCCGGCAATCGAGCGACTGGCGCGCGAAGGACTACCCCTCACGCTCGCGGTGAGTTTGCACGCGGCCAACGACGAGACGAGAAGCGAACTGGTCCCCCTCAATCGTCGCTATCCGCTCGCGCGTCTGCGCGAGGCCTGCGAATACTGGATCGCGACCACGTCGCGACGGCTTAGTTTCGAATGGGCTCTGATCGAAGGCGTGAATGACACCGATCAAGCGCTTGAGGAGCTCGCGCTCTACGCGGGCTCGCTCGGCGCTCACGTGAACTTGATCCCACTCAATCCGACCCCGGGGTATCTGGTGCGGGGTTCCTCGGAACATCGGGTACGCGAGTTTCGCGATGGACTAGAGGCGATGGGTATCAACGTGACCGTGCGCAACACTCGCGGGCGCTCTATTGACGCGGCGTGCGGGCAACTAGCGAACGTCACCAAGACCAAGCGCCGATTGCTTCCGGTTCGATCGGCCTAGACGTTATGTTTCCAAAAACCGGGTCGCCAGCGCAGCAGTATCACCACGCCGACCATGCAGGCGATTCCTCCCGAAACGATTGAGAACTCGGTCGACGTAAGGCTGGCCACGACGCCAGATTCGGCGTCGCCCAGGCGAGGACCGCCCGTGACGACCGCCATCTGCACCGAAGAGATTCGACTCCTGAATTCGTCGGTGATGGCGTTTTGGAGAACGGTGTTACGAAGGATCGTCGAAATGACGTCGGTGGCCCCCGCGACAGCCAGACAGAGCAATCCGAACCAAAGGATGTGCACGATGCCTAGAAGGGTCATCGCGGCACCCCAACCGATTACAACGAGTGCGATGAGCCGACCCTGACGGTGGACGCGATCGATCCAACCGGTGAGAACGGCCATCACCAGCGCGCCCGCGGCGGGAGCGGCGGACAAGAGTCCGAAGGTCCGTGGACCACCGTGATACACCGTGAGGGCCATGGCGGGAAAGAGTGCGCGGGGCAGACCAAAGACCATGGCGTTTAGATCTACGAGGTAGACGGCCTGGGCGAGGGCGTTGCTTCGCACGTACTTGAAACCGTCAAAGATTGCGCGCATCATCGCGATACCGGTGTGCTGACCCGACGGTTTCATTGCCGACATGAAGGACGTGAATATCGCAAGCGCGACGAAGGTCATCGCGTCGATCGCGTAACACGAAGAGATGCCCACGTCGGCAATGAGTTCACCGGCGAGCGCCGCACCGATGAAAGGGCCGAGATTCATGACGATCTGGTTCAGTGAATAGGCGGCGATGAGTTGTTCACCGCCGACCATCTTGGGGATCGCAGCGCTACGAATGGGTCCGGTGAATCCTCCCGCTCCCGCCGAGAATGCGGCGAGCACCATGAGCAGAGGGATGTTGCCGCCGAGGGACAATGCGTTGAGGGCGAGTGCGCCACTTAAGGTCGCCGAAACGATCGAACCGAGCACGAGTAGCTTCTTCTTGTCAAAGCGGTCACCCATGGCGCCGCCCCACAACGCGCCCGCGATCAAACAGGGAAGTTGGAACAGACTGGCGAGACCGACCCAGAGACTCGAGTGCGTCTTTTGGTACACCTCGAAGGGGATCGCGACCAAGGTGAGGTTACTGCCGAGTAGCGAAACGAGTTGGCCGGTGAACAAGAGTCGGAAGTTGCGGTTCTCGCGGAGCGGTCGCACGTCGACCAGGAACCTTGGCACTCATTCATAGTAGGAGGGTAAGGTGTCCCGGGGGGCTAGTCGTCTAAGGAGAGTTGATGATCGACGAAGAGCTGGTCCGTTTACTGACACCCGAAGGGGAACGAGTAGCGCACCCTGAGTATCAGAGCACGCTAAGCGGCGAAGAGATCTTCGGGCTGTACCGCGACATGGTTATCATTCGTCGACTTTGTAACGAATCGACTTCATTGCAGCGCCAAGGCCAACTCGCTCTGTGGGCACCGGTCCAGGGTCAAGAGGCTGCCCAAATCGGCGCGGGTCGCGCGATGGCGCCCACCGATTTTTCCTTTCCCACGTACCGAGAGCACGGAATCGCCTGGTGTCGTGGAATACCACCCGAGAACATGCTGCGACTCTTTCGAGCGGTGAGCAACGGTGGCTGGGATCCCCAGAAGTACCGTCATTCGGTCCCCACGATTGTCCTCGGTAATCAGGCACTTCACGCTGTGGGCTACGCCATGGGCATCCAACGTGACGGCGCCGAGGAGGCGGCGATTACCTTCTTCGGCGACGGCGCTTCGAGCCAGGGCGACACCCTCGAAGCATTCGTCTGGGCCGCTTCGTTCAACGCGCCCGTCGTCTTCTTCTGTCAGAACAATCAGTGGGGGATCTCGACGCCCTCGTCACTCCAGTCCAAGGTGCCGCTCTACCGGCGTGCGGAAGGATTCGGGTTTCCTGGAGTGCGCGTGGACGGTAACGACGTGCTGGCGGTCTACGAAGTAACCAAGCGCGCTCTGGAGAACGCTCGAGTCGGCGGCGGACCAACTTTGATCGAGGCGTACACGTACCGGATGGGTGCGCACACGACCTCAGACGACCCAACTCGTTACCGCATCGACGCCGAGGTTGAGGTATGGAAGCACCGCGATCCCGTCGAGCGCGTGAAGGCATTGTTGGTACGCGAGTACGAGATCAAGTCCACGGCCTTTGATGATGTGGCGACCGAAGCCGATGCGATGGCGCTCAAGCTACGAGAGGACGTCCTCGCGATGAGCCGACCCGACCCGATAACCATGTTCGACAACGCTTACGCGAGCGAGCACCCGCTCGTCGACGAGGGTCGACGCGAGATGGTTGAGCTCGGAATCAGTGGAGGCACGCACTGATGGCCACCACGACGATGACCATGGCAAAAGCCCTCAACGAAGGGTTGCGTCGTGCGCTCGAGAAGGACAAGAAGGTGCTTCTCATGGGTGAGGACATCGGAAAACTCGGCGGCGTCTTTCGCATCACCGACGGCCTGCAGAAGGACTTCGGCGAGGACCGCGTCATCGACGCACCGCTCGCCGAGTCGGCGATCGTGGGCACCGCAGTCGGATTGGCGATTCGTGGGTATCGCACGGTGTGCGAAATGCAGTTCGACGGATTCGTCTTCCCGGCGTTCGACCAGATCGTCTCTCAGGTTGCCAAGCTTCGCAAGCGTTCTGACGGCGCTTTCACCATGGGCCTCGTCATTCGCCTGCCGTTTCAAGGTGGCATTGGCGCGATTGAACATCACTCGGAGAGCCCCGAGGCGTACTTCGCGCACACCGGCGGACTTCGAGTGGTGTCCTGCTCCACTCCGAACGACGCCTACTGGATGATTCAGCAAGCAGTCGAACATGACGATCCGATCATCTTCTGTGAACCAAAGAGTCGTTACTGGGAAAAGGGTGAGGTCGACCTCGAGCAAGCACCCCACGGACTCTTTGATTCGGTCGTTCGTCGTGAGGGGACCGACGTCACCGTCATTGGTTACGGCTCGACCGTAAAGACGATTCTTCGCGCCGCCGACACCGCCGCGACCGAGGGCGTCTCCATTGAAGTGATTGACGCGCGTTCGCTCTCGCCGCTCGACTTTTCGCCAATGGTAAGGTCTGTCGAGAAGACGGGCCGTTTCGTTACTGTCCACGAGGCGCCCCACACCGCGTCGATCGGCTCAGAGATCGTGGCGGAGTTGACCCAGCGCTGCTTCTACTCGCTTCGTGCGCCAGGTATTCGTGTCAGTGGTTACCACATTCCCTACCCACCGACTCGAATCGAAGAGGACTATCGACCAAGCGTCGACCGCGTTCTTGACGCCGTTGACCGAGTGATGGGATTTGAGAGTTGAGCGAAGAAATTTTCCTTCTACCCGACGTTGGCGAAGGACTCGTCGAGGCTGAGATCGTCACCTGGAAGGTGAAAGAGGGTGACGTCGTCACGCTTAACCAACCCCTCGTTGACATCGAGACCGCCAAGGCGACGGTTGAACTACCGAGCCCCTACGCGGGCACCGTGGTGAAGTTGCACGGCAGCGTGGGCGACGTAATGGAAGTGCACAGGCCACTCATCACCTTTGAGGTTGGCGGTGACGCTGGCGCATCCGCGAGCGCCTCTCCCGCGAGCGCCCCACCAGCGACCCCACCCGCGAGTGCCCCACCAGCCGAGGAACCAGCTACGGGCGCCGGTCGCGAGGCCGTACTCGTGGGCTATGGCGTGGCGAACGAAGACGGACTCGCCACGCGTACGCACCGTCGCAAAGCCGCGACGCCGGTCGCGTCGGCCAGTGCGCCACCCGTGGTGCGAGCTCCGGTGACGCCAGGTCTTTCGCCGCGCAGCACGCCACCGGTGCGTCTCTACGCCAAGCAGCACGGCATTGATCTGGCGACCCTGACGGGATCGGGACGTGACGGACTCATCACGCGACACGACGTTGAACAGGCACTGAGCCCTCAGCCGACGGCGCGGCGCGAAACGGCGCCGATGACGGGTCCCACGACCACTTCTCGATTCGTGGGACGTGAGATCGAGTCGTGGTCGACTGGACCCAAGGAGGAGCGCATCCCCGTGAAGGGCGTCCTGCGCTCAATGTCCGAGGCGATGGTCCAGAGTGCCTTCAGCGCACCGCACGCCGCGGTGTGGGTTCGCGTCGACGCAACGCGGACCGTTGAGTTACTGGCGGGTCTGAAGAAGCACCCCAACTTGGCGAACGTCCGTCTTTCGCCGCTCACGATTGTGGCGTTGGCGTTCTGTGACGCGGCGCGTCACTTTCCCGGTATCAACTCAAGTTTTGATTCGGCCAACGGCGAGGTAGTCGTTCGTCGAAGCGTCAACTTGGGCATCGCGGCCGATACACCACGCGGGCTCATCGTGCCCAACATCAAGGGCGCGGACGAGCTGGACCTCGTGGGCATGGCGACCTCGCTGAACGTGCTCGTTGACAAGGCCCGCAGTGGCACGACGACACCCAACGAGATGATTGGCACGACGCTCACCATCACCAACGTGGGGCCCTTCGGTGTGGACGCGGCGATGCCGATTCTGCCCCCCGGCACCGGTGCCATCCTTGCGGTGGGTCAGATTGCCAAGTCGCCGTGGGTGGTCGATGACGAGATCGTGATTCGACACGTCGTCGAACTGGCCATGGCCTTTGACCACCGTCAGGTCGACGGAGCGCTGGCGTCAAGGGTACTCAGTCACGTCGGCGCGTTCCTTGGTGATCCCGCGACGGCGATGATCGCGGGATAGGTCCTTTTAGCCCAAGACGCTGAGCGCCCGTTCGGCGTGGACGTTCATGTTGGTCTCGCTCGAGATAACTTCGAGTACCCGGTGATCTTGTCCGATGACGAACGTCGTGCGCTTTACCTTCAGCAAGTCAAGGCCTCGCTTGACTCCGAAGACCTTGGCAACGCTCCCGCCCACGTCGGCGAGCAAGGGGTAGTCGAGGTTGTTGGCGGAGGTGAACTTGGCCTGCTTCTCGACACTGTCCATGGAGATGCCGACTCGCTGAGCGCCCTTCGCGGCGAACTCGCTGGCGAGGTCGCGAAAGTGACACGACTCCCTGGTACAGCCTCTGGTCATCGCCGCCGGATAGAAGAACAGCACGACCGGACCCTTCTGGAGAAACGAATCCAGGGAGCGTGGCTGACCCTCCTGGTCGTTCAGGGTGAAATCGAGGACGAGGTCGCCTTTTCGCATAGTTCGAGACTAGGGGTCGAGACGGAATCCCACGCCACGAATAGTGATCAAATGTCGCGGACTTGACGGATCGTCTTCGATCTTCTGACGAAGTCGTTTGACGTGGGTGTCGAGGGTACGGGTATCGGAGAGTTCAAGGCCCCACCAGAGCGTGTCCAAACACACCTCGCGCGTCACGACCTGTCCGAGGCGCGAGGCGAATAGGGCCAACAGATCAAATTCCTTGCGACTGAGTTCGATGTCGATGTTTCGTCGAGTGACGGTGCGACGCACGAAGTCGATTCTCAGATCACCAAAGGTGATGATCTCGTCGTCGTTGGCGGCAAGAGGGCGGCGCAGCACCGCACGCATGCGTGCGACGAGTTCACGGAGTCGATAGGGCTTCGTGACATAGTCCGCCGCACCTATCTCCAGACCCAGAACGACGTCGACTTCGCTCGTGCGCGCTGAGACCATGATCACTGGAATCCGCGAGGTGTCGTAGATCTCGCGACAGTAGTCAATGCCCGAGCCATCAGGCAGCATCACGTCGAGCAGCACCAAATCAGGCTTGGTCGAGGACATCAGTTCGCGCGCTTGGGTGATCGTGCTCGCGGCCATAACGACGAAGCCTTCGACGCTGAGCCCGATGTTGAGCGCATCCTGGTAGCTCTCCTCGTCTTCGACGACCATGACGACGCTGCGGCCCTCGGGATCAACCACGGTGAAACTCGAGAGGACGGGGATAGGGACGCGAAGTGGCACGCGACGGGTTCATCAGGGGAGACGATGTGCGTGCACGTGCCATGTGGACAACGTAAGGAGACTGGGTTACCGCAAGGTGAAAGTCGCGCTATCGCAAGGTGGTAATTACATGAAACCTTGTGCCGTGCAAGTTTCGTGTTTCGGGTGCCAACCCCTCTAAACGCCCGCTATCTCAGGACGCGTGGTCGGTAAAACCAAGATAGTTGCCCGATGGTGTCTCGTAACTGCCGACCGCGTCACAGACACCGGTCTTTTGACAGTCCACGGCGTAGATGCCACCGGCCTGACCAACGGTTGAGGCACTTCCGGGCAAGGAGATCTTGGTGCCCGCGGCCCACGTATGGTTCGACTCGCTGATCACGAGGGCCTGGTAGTTGCCCGAGGAGTCCTCGTAGGCGGCACCGGCGGTGCACTCACCCGCCGACACACACGAGACGGCGACGACGCCGCCGTTCGGGCCAGCCTGCACGGAGCCGGTGGGCAACACCAACTCGGTGGCACTCTGCCAGTGACCGTTGACCTCGTTGACGAGGAGACCCTGGGAGTTGCCACTCTGGTCTTGGTACTGTGCTCCCGAAGTGCAATTGCCTGGCGACGGGCACGCGAGGCCGCCAAAGCCGTAGAGCAGCACGTGTGGGTTCGAGCCTGCGCTCGCGGGAAGTTGCACTTCACTCGCTCGCGCCCAAGTGCCGTTGGTCTCGTTGTCGACGAGCATCTCCACCGCTCCGCCCGATGCGTTGTAGGTTCCCGCCACCGCGCAGTTCGTGCCGTTCGCGCACGAGACTTCGCTCAATGATGCTCCCGCGTACGCGCTGGCGTTGGCGGGAAGAATCAGCGATGTCCCCGCTCGCCAGGTGTCGTGCACTTCGTTGACGACGAGCGCGTGCGTCACGTTGTTCTGATCGATATAAGAGCCAGCGGCGCTGCAGGTCCCGGCGCTCGCGCACGAGACCTGGCTCAGATCAGCGAAGGGATTGAAGTTCGTAGAGGCGGGTAGCGCGACCTCTTTGGCGCTGGTCCAGTGACCCGCGACCTCGTTCACCACCAGGGCCTCCTGGATGGTGTCAGAGCCAGACGCGGCACTGTAAGCGCCCACGCCGCTGCAGTTGCCTACCGAGGCACAGGCGATCGAGTGCACGTCAGAGACCTGGCCACTCTTGGCGGCATTGGCCGGAAGAGTGACTTCGGTCGCCTTCTGCCAGACGCCACCCACTTCGTTGACGACGAAACTTAATTGATTCTGAGCTGAATCAGAGTAGGTACCCACCGCACTGCACGCGCCGGGCCCGCCGCACGAGACGTCATAGACCGAGACTCCGTACGACACCTTGGCGTTGGCCGGTGGTATGACGTTCGTGGGGTCGCGCCACACCCCGTTCACTTCATTCAAGACCAGACCGTGGGTGTTGCCGCTCGAGTCCTGGTCGATGCCCGCTGCCGCACAGTCGCCGGGAGCGGGACACGACAGTACCGACAGATTGCCGTTGTAGAGTCCGGTCGCGCCGCTGGGCAGAGCCGCGTTCTTGGCCGTCTGAAAGGTGGGTTCCGCGCCCGCGTTCACCGAGGTGCTCGCGACGAACGTGAGAGCCACGGTGAGCAACAGAAACGCGCGCTGAAACTTCATTGAGTGCTCCGCTATCTAGTTCGAGATTCTGACCAGACGTCAGGTCCGAAGGATCCGTTCGTCTGCGCCGCTTCACTTAAGTAATCAGTATAAGGAGCAAGGATTCCTCCCCTTGGTGAATAAAGCCGCTCGCGTGGAACCTTATGTCTTTCTTAGGTGAGGATCCTTTCGTGTCGGACGATCTACTCGTAGGAAACTAAGTCCCCTCGTTCGTGGGTGGGCTGTCCGACTTCGTTTCAGACTGACCAATGCCCGAAGCCAGCATCGCGGAATTAGGTACTTTGAGAATTCCGTCCTCGGTGCGAACGGTGACGTAGGTGAGCCCGATGCCGAGGACTTCGACGTCGATGACGCCGAGTTGGCCTGAACGAATGCGAATATGTTCACCGACGACGAAAGGTCGAGCGAACAAGAGTACGAGGGCCGCGAAAATGTTCGCGAGGCTCTGTTGGGCCGCGATGCCAATGATGACACCCGCGACACCCGCGCCAATCAACAGATGCTGTAGTGAGACGCCGAGCACGCCAAAGAGAGCAAAGAGCAAGATGACGTAGCCAACTCCTGTTGAGACCAGGCGAACGATTGCCCCGGCAGCGGGGTAGGAGCGTTGGGTGATGAAGCGACCCACGCTGGCGCTGAGTTTTCGTATGGCGAGGGAACCCGCCACGAGTAGCACGATGGCGCAGAGCCAGGCGTAGATCACCAAGTGGGTCGCGCTGCTGTGGATCTTTCCGTACTGGGTGCCGACAACCAGGGCCGCGATCGCGACCGCGAGTTCGAGCGCGCCGATGAACCAGTCGCGCGCGCGCAGTTGTGCATTCATGTCGAGTCCTCTGCGTGCCATGTGAGTCAACTGTACCGAGTCGCCTTCCGCCGGATGCCCAGAGCTTCGTACTAGGTCGCGGGACCGTTGTGGGCGGCGTTGCAGGCTCGCGGATCATAGGGCTCGAGGGGCTGATTGGTGGGGGTGGGTGTGGAGTAGAGGCTCGAAGCGGGAACGGTCGTGGTAGTGGTCGAGGTGGCGCCGGACTTCTTGGTCGAGCTCGTCGTTGTCTTTTTCACCGTACGAAGGACGCCAAGCCCGTTGCCGGTCTGGATCGTCACGAGCGCGCCAGGGGTGACCTCGCTCGGGTCGTAACCGAGTATCGCGGGTCCGCTCAGTTGATCGAGGACCTGCTCGGCCGCGGCGAGGTTCGGGCTGTTCCAGTTGCCGTTCGCCGGAGGTTTCTTGCCTCCATAGAAGACCACCGTCTCATTGGCCACGCCGTCGGGTATGCGGGTGCCCACTGATTGAATTGAGAAGCCCTTCTTCGTGAGGGAACTGGCGATGATGGCTGCTTGACCCGCGACGTTCGACCCGTTCTCTACGCTGACCTTGAAGTTGTTCGCGCGCGGAAGGGTGTCGTAGTTGAACGAGTTCTGGTCAGCTCCGACGCCGAAGATTGTATTCAGGGTCTCTTGTCCGGATGGTTGGAACGGGAACTCCACGTCGCCGTAGTAGTAGCCCTGGTAGAGCAGCGAGCCAGTCTGTACCTCTACCACCGGATAGGTGAGTTGGGGAATATTGGCGATGTTCGCGGTAGCGAAGTCGCGAGCGAGCGAGATCATGTGGTTCTCGGAGAAGTTCTGGTCCACCTGAAGGCTACCGATGACCGAAGAGACAATGGATTGGTCGGTGAACGGATCACCGAGGCCGCGCGATGCGACCTTGGCGGCGAGGACGCGCAGGAATTCGTGCGTTCGTCGGATACGTGCGATGTCGCTTTCGGCTTCTTGGGGCCACGTGCGAAAATCGTGGTTGCTCGGGATGTTTTGGATCTGCAAGTGTCGGGCGCGCACGACTTGCAGTGCGTGATAGCCATTAAGCAAATAACAACCCGGGTGCGCGATATTGAGTCCTGACTCTGCGTCAAAGATTGGTACCGGAAAGTACATGTAGACGCCCCCAAGCGCGTTCACGACGCTCGCGAACGTGTCGAAGTTGAGTTCTACGTAGTGGTTAATGGGAATCGCGAAGTCTTCCTCGATCGCGGCGGCGAGCTGGCTCGGTCCCTCGTAGAGGGCGGCGTCGATCTTGTTGGCGCCGGTCTGGCGGGCGTTGGGCACGAAGAGGTCGCGCGGGATCGACAGCAGTGCGAGTTGGCGGGTCGCCGGGTTGACGTGCACGACCATGACGATGTCGCTGTTGATGCCGTTCACTCCGTCTTGGCATAGTCCGTACGCCTTGTTTTGGACCTTGAGCGCGCACCGATCGGTGGAGCCCACGAGAAGGATGTTCTCGGGTCCAGTGGCGCTCTGGAGGTTGTTGACGTGGGTGTGGTTGATCTTCGAACCGAGGTAAAAATAGTCAGCGGCGACGCCGAGTACGAGCACCAGGACCAGGCCTAGGACGCTAAAGACGACGAGACGCCCCCAACGCACGCGCCGGCGACGCCCGCCCGAGGATTTGCCCTGTCGTGAGGACTTTGAGGAGAAACGCCGCTCAATGGCGGTGCCCAGTGCTTCAAGATGTTCGCTGTTCGCCACCCGCCTTGGGTGGGGACTCTTAGATGCCACGTTGATTCTCCTTGGGCTCCACGTTCCGCGATGGACCGCAAAGCTGGACGTCACTCTGCCGTCGCTCGGGTGTTGGTTGAGTAACAAGTTTAGGTGACCTGACGCAAGTCCCAGGTACTGGAAGATTCCAACGGTTTCGCTATAGCGATGGGTCCCATAGTGGAAAACCGTTGCTTGGGACCACGTCGCCGTTGCGCGCACGCGCACGTACACTGAGCCAAACAATCGAAGGAGAATCGATGCCGAAGCGAAGTGCACACACGAGCTGGACCGGTGGGTTGCAAGATGGCTCGGGGCGCGTGACCTTGACCAGTAGTGGCGTTGGCGAGTACGACGTATCGTTTCCTAAGCGCACGGCCGATGAAGCCGGTGGTACGACCAGTCCCGAAGAGTTGATCGCCGCCGCGCACGCGTCGTGCTACGCCATGCAACTCTCTGCGATGGTCGCCCGAGCGGAAGCGACACCCAAGGTCCTCGAAGTAGACGCGACCGTGTCACTCGATCCGGATCCCGCCGGGGGATTTCGCATATCGAGCATCGCCCTCGTGGTCCGCGGGGACGTCGAAGGTCTAGACGACGCGAGATTCAAAGAGGTTGCCGATCAGGCCAAGGCACAATGTCCCGTGAGCAAGGCACTGACGGGAACGAGCATCACCTTGGACGCGGCACTCGTTTAGCGGTATTGCCCGTAGCCCTTTTCTTTGTCCGAGCGAAGGTGGGAACTTCGTGGGCGACGAAGCGTGACGCGCGGCGACGCAGTTGGTGCTCGAGTCGCTGGGCAGTGGATCTGCGACGAGGAGTCGCCTGGGTTCGACTGGCCCGGTAGAACTCGATCTTGGCGATTTCTACTAAGAACAAGTAGAAGCCGACCATGGCGAAGAGCCACAGAAAGAAGATCGCGGGCAAAGGCGTAAAGCCAAGCAGATGGGCCAAGGGTGTGTAGGGCAGCACGGCCCCTACCAGTGCGGCGCCGGTGGGTACCAGCATCATGGAACGACTTGGGCGACTCGTGAAGAACGGTACCTTGCGTGTTCGAATGATGTAGATGATCAGGGTTTGAGTGGCGATGGACTCCACAAACCATCCCGTACGGAACTCGACGTGATGAGCGTGCAGCACCGAGATCATCACCCAGAACGTCACGAAGTCGAAAATCGAACTGATGGGCCCNNTGCGAAGGAAGCATGGGAAGAAACGTGAACAGGGCCGAAGCTCCCGCGGCGCTGAACATGTTGCCGAAGTTCGACGAGGTGGACATCAGCACGTATTTCATGGTGTTGGCGAAAATGCGTCGACCCTCAGTGACGCCTTCGGCGAGTACGCCGAGGTCCTTGTCGAGCAGGACTACGTCGGCGGCGTCCTTGGCGACATCGGTACCGGAGTCGACTGAAATACCTACGTCGGCGTGGTGCAGTGCAACGGCGTCGTTCACTCCGTCACCCATGTAGGCGACGTCTTTGCCGGTGCGCCGCGCAATCGTGATGATCCGTGACTTCTGGTCTGGATTGATCCTGGCGAAGATAGTCGTGTGCACGATGGCCGCGGCGAGTGCGTCGTCATCGAGCGACTCGATGTCCGAACCGTTCAAGAGGCCCAAGCTCGCCAGTCCGATCTCCGTGCACACCTTGGCCGCGACGAGGCCGTTGTCGCCCGTGATGATCTTGACCTCCACGCCCAAGAGCTGGAGCTTGTTGAGCGACGCACCAGCATCCGCCTTTACTTGGTCGGCGAAAGTGAGGAACCCCTCGAGGGTGAGGTCGCTCTCGTCGATCGTCGTGAGCCCAGCCGTAGCGTTGTGGGGGCGAGACGCAATTGCGATGACGCGATCGCCCCTGGAAAAGAGCGTCTCCAAGAACGCTCGAGTTGCGCTGGTGACTTGCGTACAGCGTTGCAGGACGACTTCGGGTGCTCCTTTGGTGATTACCAGTGAGTTCTTTTCGCCGTCTTGGACGAGTACGGAGACGAGTTGACGCTCGTGATCGAAGGGCAGTATCGCTGTGCGCGTGAAGTGCTTCACGTCGCTCAATAGCTGGTCATGGTCAGCTCCCTGAAGTGAGAGCCAAAGGGCCTGGTCAAGCGCATTGCCGCCGACCGGACCTTCCGGGCCCAACACCGATTCGTTGCAGACGAGACCGAGTAGCAAGGGGCGCTGAGCGTCGGCGCCTGAGCCGTCAAGACTCTGTTCGAAGGTGATAACACCCTCGGTGAGCGTGCCGGTCTTGTCGGTGAAGAGGATCTCGATGTTGCCAAGGTCCTCAATCGCGACGAGACGTTTGATCAGCACCTTTTTCTTCGCTAGTGCCTTGGAGCCCGAGGAGAGGCTGATGGTGACGATGGCGGGCATCATTTCGGGAGCGATGCCCACTGCGATGGCGAGAGAGAACAAGAGTGCTTCGATGAGTGGTCGATTGAGAAGTACGTTGAACAAGAAGACGACCG
>PKZO01000071.1:25387-28727 GCA_003133125.1 Acidimicrobiaceae bacterium
GACGCGGGCAGAGACTCGCCGGTAAGAACACCTTCGTCGCACTCGAGTTCTGCGACATCGATGAGGCGAAGGTCCGCTGGCACGATCGCGCCGATGCGCAACTCGACCACATCACCGGGCACGAGATCGTGAACCGAAATGTCGACGACGTGTCCATCACGACGAACTTGTGCGTTTTGACTTATCTTCGATCGCAAGCTCGCCATCGCCACCTCGGCGGCGTACTCGTTGAAGAAGCCGAGGCCAACACTGAGCGCCACGATGACCGCGATGATGATCGCGTTTGTCCCACCGCCCGTGAGCCCCGAGACCAACGCTGCGCCCAGGAGCAATAGCAGGATCGGGTTGCGAATCTGACGAAACAGAACCGTGCTCGCGTGAACTTTGTGGGTCATCAGAACGTTGGGACCGTACTGAACCAGACGTTGCGCGGCTTCGCTCGCTGAAAGACCGTCGGCCGTGCTGTGGAGAAGTTCGAAGACATCACTGCAGGCTTCGGTGGCCGACTTCGCGAGATCAAGTTCAGCCGGCGGACCGGACGCTATCGTCACAGGTCCAGTCTGGTACACCCGGACCGCAGGTGACTGTTCCGTTTACCGAGGTGCGCCTTCGTTAGGAGTGGTCTCGCAAGATGTCGCGCCTCTGTTTGAACTCGTCGGCGTCAATTTCCCCACGTGCGAATCGCTCCTCGAGAATGCGCTGTGCCTCTGGATGGGCGTGAGCCCCCTGACCTTTGGGCGCCACAGCACCTGGGCCGTGGTGGAGTTGGTCGTGGCGGTGAGTGAATGCGCTGATCACCCAGATGAGGGCGAGTACGACGAGCACGAGGAAAAGCAGAACAATGATGCCGTGCCCGTTCCCAGGGCCCCCTCCGAAACCAGGATGACCGAATCTCTTGATCGGCATGTCGTCACTTCCTTTTCTACCTATTCACGTTCTAGGCGATTTCGTGACGCGTGGTTGCGCTGACACATAACAATTGATTAAAAGTGTTGTCCGATTGCTCTACGCCACCTCACATGACGGGACATTCGACCGCGCTCATCAGGTGCGTTGCTGACTTTCAGTAACCCTGTTAGCGCGTACCGGCTCGAAGAAGATTGAGTGCGCCGGCGGCGACGCCCAATCCGAGCAAGGTTGAAGAGGACGCGATGGCTTTCTTCTTGTTGTCAAGCATCATGATGACCACGTAGGTTTTGCCGGAGTTGTCGCGCGCCAGGTAGCCCAGGGTCAGGACGCCTGGCTCAGAACCCCCTTTGAACCAGATTCGTGGCCACGTGGATGGCTTTAGTTTGATGCCGCCATTGTTGGTACTGAGGATCGTGCTGATCGGGCTGAGGCCGGGCTCTGAGGCGAGAGTAGTCAAACCCGCGAAGGCGTGGCAGATGTCCTCGGGTGCCGCGAACCACTCGATGGAGTTGATGTCTCGCGGAGAAGCATAGGAGGTTATCGATCTGTCTGACAACTTGTCAACGGTCGACGAAAGGTACGCAAGGCGTTGCGCGGATGAAAGTGAGAGGTAGTGATTCGCGAGTACCGGGTAGTCGTGTTCCTTGAGCACGAAAAGTTCGGCGACGCTGAGGAACGGTTGGTTGAGTGCGGCGTGCGACGACCATTGGCGCACCTGGGCTTCAACGGCGCTTCGACCCACGAGACTAAGCAGCATGTCCGCTGCGGTGTTGTCGCTCACCGAGATCATCTTGACTGCAGCCTGCTCGACGCTCAGTGTCGTTCCATCGGCGTCGAATTGCAGTACGCCGCTTCCGCCAACCTTCATCGACGCGGTGAGCGTCAGCTTCTGGCTCCAGGTGATCGCGTGACTCTTCACCTCGTTCGCGAGCGCACCGAGAATGAACAACTTGAACATCGAACCAAGAGGTCGGGGAGTGCCGGCGTCGACTGCGTGTACCTGTGAGCACGTACCGTTGGTGTTCAGTTGGGCGGCGAGGAAACTCGAGCGAGGTGCCATCTTCGCGAGGTCCTTGTCCACTTCAGTCCACGATGTGACAGTGGGGATTGAGATTGGTGCGGCGAGCGTAAAGTAGAGACTCGAGATGAGCCCCTTCGCGTCGACGGCGAGTTGGGCGTTGTACGTTATCGAACCAATCTTGATTAGGGCTTTCAAGGTGGTGGGGGTCTCGTCGGACAGACTCAAGAGAGTAACTTCTGATCCGGTCGAGGCAAGGCTTTCGAAGGCTCCGTTCAATTGCGCCACCGGTTCGTCGCTGACGAATTTCGCATCGAAGTGGGCTGATTCCTCCTTGGCCGATAGCGGTAAGAGCGATCCGACTCCGAGCATCCACGAGAGCTGTTTGGCCACTGGCGAGTTGGGTATCGCGACTGCGGGGGTGCCGTCCGCCCAAGTCAGTACGGGCGCTGGCGCACTCCCCGCACTTGCCGGCACTGACGATAGAGAGGTCACGAGCACGATCGCGATCACGCCAGAGAAAGTTGGCCAGTAACGGCGGAGCGTTCGAGCAATCCGAGAAGTCTGGTCTTTCATGGCACCTCGCGACCGGCCGCGTTTTGTATTCCGCTTCTACGCAGCATAGAACTGGCGAGGCTGAGGGCACGACGCCTAACCCGAGCCCCATTTTCCCTCGCTGGTCGCGAGAAGCGTACTGCGCCCCTTTGTGCGTAGTGGCTTCGCCTCTAACATGGCTCCATGACGACACTCTCGACCTGTCTCTGGTTCGACGGCAACGCCGACGAGGCCGTGGATTTCTATCTCTCGGTGTTTCCCAACTCTCGTATGGTTTCGAGCAGCGACTACGGTCCCGACATGCCACTCGAAGAGGGAACGACCCTGGTCGTGAACTTCGAGCTCGATGGTCGTGCCTTCTTGGCCCTCAACGCCGGGCCGGAGTACAAGTTCACTCCCGCGATCTCCCTGGTGATCAATTGTGCGACGCAAGAGGAAGTTGATTACTTTTGGGATCGTCTGGTCGATGGCGGTGCTCCAGTGCAATGCGGCTGGCTCGTCGACCGCTTCGGAGTGTCGTGGCAGGTGGTGCCGGTCCAACTCGAGGAGTTGATGAGCGGACCCAATCGTGACGTCGTCAATCGAGTAACCCAGGCGATGATGAAGATGGTGAAACTCGACATCGCCCTACTAGAGGCCGCCGCTGCGGGTTGAAGTCGACGAGACTACTTAGCCGACTCGGCGCAGCGTGTTGTGGTCGGTGTGCGAGAAGGGCTCGTCAAATTCGTTCATTCGCAACATCGTGACCTCGTCGTAGGACCAGGTATCGGCGCCAGTCGTGATGTTGATCACGTAGCTAAGGCTGCTCGCGTTCTTCGCGAGGTACTTGTTCTCTCCGATGCGGTACTGGGGGTCGTC
>PKZO01000026.1:0-9655 GCA_003133125.1 Acidimicrobiaceae bacterium
TCGAGTCGGTCCTCGCGGGTCTCACCGATGCCCACGAGCAGACCCGTCGTGAAGGGAATCTTCAACTCACCGGCGAATCGAAGCGTGTCCAGGCGCCGTTGGGGGTCCTTATCGGGCGCGAGACGGTGGGCCTCGAGCGTCGCGAGTGACTCGAGCATCATGCCCTGAGAGCCCGACGCCGTGCGCAACTGTTCGAGTTCTCGCTTGAACAACGCCCCGGCGTTGACGTGGGGCAAGAGACCCGTGCCCTCGAGCACCATCGCCGCCGCGCTCGCCACGTAGTCGACCGTGGACTGATAGCCACGCGCCGCGAGCCAGCGAGCCGCCTCGTCGTAGCGAAGCTCGGGACGTTCACCCAGGGTGAACAGGGCCTCGGTCGCTCCGGCGTCGCGACCCGCCTGGGCGACTTCCATCACCTCTTCGAGGCTCATGTAGGGCGACGCGACGTGGGCGGGAGCTTGGGCGAAGGTGCAGTAGCCACAACGATCACGACAGAGTTTGGTGAGGGGGATGAACACCTTGGGCGAGTACGTGACCACGTGACCGAAGCGCTCGCGCGCGAGTGCGTACGCGGATGGCGCCAAATCCTCGAGCGGGGCATGGACGAGGTCGGTGCGCGCGACCCCCTCGTACGTCGTCATAGGCGCATCCTAGGTCCCTCGACGCGCAAAGGAANNTTTTCGCCGACAATCGCGAGGCACTCCTCGTAGGACTTGACGAAGGCGTCCACGCCGTCGCGTTCGAGTTTTTCCGTAACGGCTGCGAGTGACACGAAGGGCGGAAGGAACTCGAGTTTCTTCGCCTCGCGCGCAACCTTCTCGTAGGACGAGAGGTGCGTGGCCCAGAAGCGACCATGATCGAGCACGGCCTCGAGAGTCTGGTCGGGCATGGTGTTGACGGTCTCGTTGCCCACGATCGGGTCCACGTAGAGCAGATCGAAGTACGAGGGATTCTTGGTCGACGTCGAAGCCCACAAGGGACGCTGCACCTGGGCTCCCTTGGCGATCAATCCCCGGGCCCGGTCGGCGCCAAT
The DNA here is from genome assembly GCA_003133125.1 of Acidimicrobiaceae bacterium. Lineage (GTDB taxonomy): Bacteria > Actinomycetota > Acidimicrobiia > Acidimicrobiales > RAAP-2 > RAAP-2. Next base: position 1,034 of record PKZO01000026.1, read on the forward strand.
GGTGTCGGCGTAGAGCTTGTACGCGGCGCACACCTGTGCGTTGGCGGTCGTGCCCCGACGCGGGTCACCCTCGAGAAGCAGGGCGTCGACAGCGGCGTCGACGCGCGAGACAAAAAACGAGGCCACGCTGGCGATTGCCCCCACGTCACGGCGTCGGGACCGGGCGAGTTCGAGACCCGACATCCAGGCGTCCAACACCTCGGCGTAACGTCCGACCGAGAAGATCAACGTGACGTTGACGCTGATGCCCGCGCCCAGCACTTGGGTAATCGCCGGCAGGCCCTCTTTGGTCGCGGGTATCTTCACCATCAGGTTGTCGCACCCCACACGTTTGTGCAGCCGCTTCGCCGCGGCGATTGTCCCTTCGGTGTCGCGCGCGAGATGCGGCGAGACCTCGAGAGAGACGAATCCGTCTAAGTAGCGCCGGGTGCCCGCTTTGAAGTCCTTTCGTGAGGACTCGTGCACCTTGGCAAGGACCCCGCACGCGTCACGCACGTCGTAGACCGCGAGAGTCTCGAAGAGTTCCTCGGGCTCTTGGCGGTGGTTCTTCAGCAAGAATTCGTTGTACGCAGACGTCGTACTGAGCGCTTTGGCGAAGATTGACGGGTTTGACGTGACCCCGCGAACACCCTGGTCGACGAAGGCCTTCAGCGTGCCGTCCTTCAGCCAGTCGCGTCGGATGTTATCGAGCCAGGGACTTTGGCCAAAGTCTCGATAGAGCATGTCCAGGTTGGTCATTTCGTCTCTCCTAACATTCGCTCGACGTGTTGGACGAGCGCGGCGCCGGTCATGTTGAAGTAATCCAACGCGTACTGGCCCGGTGCGCTGATGCCGAACGAGTCGATCCCGATGGCCTGGTCGACGTACCTGGTCCAGCCCAACGTGGCACCCGCTTCCAACGAGACCGAGGGTATCGAGCGACGTAACACGCCCTCGCGATAGTCGAGATGCTGGTCGTCAAAGCAGGCCCAACACGGCAAGGCCACGACCCGAGTCACGATCCCGCGAGCCGCGAGCTCGTCGTTGGCCTTAAGACAGGCGCCCAACTCTGATCCCGTGCCCACGATCGTGAATACCGCGTCATCTTGTTCGCGCACCACGTAACCGCCGCGTCGTGCGTCACGAACCGAAGCTTGCGCGTCCGCTCCATCGAGTACAACCATGTCCTGGCGTGAAAGGATCAAGGCCGTGGTGGGGGGGTGGTCGTCGCTGAGATAAGCCCCGATGAGATCGAGCGCCTCGTTAGCGTCCGACGGACGCACCACGTGCAGTCTGGGCATCGCGCGCAGCGCCATCAGTTGCTCAACGGGTTGGTGGGTGGGTCCGTCTTCGCCCACCCCCACTGAGTCATGGGTATAGACGAAGAGGACCGAAGCGTGGCTGAGCGCGGCCAGACGAATTGACGGACGAGCGTAATCACTGAAGACGAAGAAGGTGGAACCAATTGGACGGATGCCACCGTGCAACGATTGGCCGACCATCGACGCCCCCATGGCGAATTCACGAATGCCGTAGTGGATCTGACGGCCACCCGGGTTCGTAGCACTCTGCAGGGTCGAGTCGACCAACTCGACACCGGTGTTGTCGGTAAGGTCCGCGGACCCCGAACTGATGCCCGGGGTCTGGTCGGCGAGGGCGTCCATGGCGCGTTTCATGGCCTTGCGGGTTGCGACCATCGATCCACCGGCGTATCTCTCGGGATAAACGCTAATCGTGGCGGCACCGTTCGATTTGAGTTGTTCGAGCAGGGCCGCGCCCTTGGCACCAGCCGAGGCTACGCGTGACTCCCACGAGACTCGAGCGTTTCGCTGGAACTTGAGCGATTCCACGAGTAGTGGAGGGAGATCGGGGTCGTCGAGGAACGGCTCATCAGGCACGCCAAGGATGGCCTTCACCGCGGAGATCGCTGCGGGGGAGAAGGGCGACCCGTGCGCCTCTCGAGTGTCCATCATCTCGGGTGATGGGAAACCAATGTGGGATCGGACAATGATCAGGGTCGGGCGGGCAGTCTCGGCGATGGCATCGCGAACCGCCTTTTCGAGGACGTCAAGATTGTTCGCCTGATCGCCGACGTTGATCACGTGCCAGCCGTAGGCAGCGAATCGCTGCGCCGGATCATCGTGTAGCGCGAGTTCTGTGGGCCCGTCGATCGTTATGTGGTTGTCATCGTAAAAGAGGGTCAAACGGTCCAGACCCAACGAGCCCGCGAGTGACGACGCCTCGTGGCTCACGCCTTCTTCGAAACAACCGTCACCGGCGATCACCCACGTACGATGATCGACGAGTTCCTCGCCGAACTGCGCGCGCAACATTCGTTCGGCGATCGCCATGCCGACCGCGTTGGCGATGCCCTGACCGAGTGGACCGGTCGATACCTCGACGGTCGGCGTGACGCCGACCTCGGGGTGGCCGGGCGTCTTAGAGTGAGGTTGGCGAAAGGCCTTGATGTCCTCGATGCTGAGGTCGTAACCGAACGCGTGAGCGAGCCCGTACTGCAGCATCGAAGCGTGACCGTTGCTCAGGATGAAACGGTCACGGTCGCTCCACAGTTCATCGGTGGGATCGTGACGAAGGACACGAGAGAAGAGCATGACCCCCAAGGGCGCGAGAGCCATGGCGGTGCCGCTGTGGCCGGACTTTGCCGCCGCGGGAGCGTCCATGGCCAACGCCACGATCTCTCGGATTGCCCGACCTTCGAGGTCACTCGCTCCGGGATACAACTCGTCAGCCATTGCTATGACAGTAGTGACTAGGCAAGGGCAGGGTGCACACAGTGAGGCCGGTAACCTTCCAAAATGACTGTTCAAGTGCCCCCTAACTGCGACCTGACTCTTGGCCTCACCTGTATCGACAAGTCGGTCCCGGGTACGACCGTGTGGTCCATGCGCGTCGACGAACGTTTCCTCAATCCCGCCGGGATTATCCAGGGCGGTTTCCTCGCCGCCATGCTCGATTCAGCCATGGGCGCCTCCGCGGTGACCTCGGCGGGTGATCGCAAGGTGAACGTGGCCAATACCGAGATGAAGGTCTCGTTCCTTCGTCCGGCGTCGGCGGGTGAGGTTCTTACCTGCACCGCGAAAGTGCTGAAACCGGGCAGCGTCATCTCATTCCTGGAGGCCAAAATCTTGAATTCTCAGGGCAAGCTGGTCGCCACCGCGAGTTCGTCGTACTTGATTCGAGAACGCGCTGAGTAGGCTGNNTCCTCTTCGGCGCTCTCGGGAGTATCTTCGTGGGACTCGGCGCCACCTTGATGCTCTTTGGCGCGTTGCGCTTTCTTCAAGACCAGTTTCGTGTACTCGACGGCAGTCTCTCGTGGTTGCCGTACCTGATCATCGTGGTACTCGCCGCGTTGGTCATCATGCTCACCGTCTGGCGCATTGTGAGCGGCGCGGCGAAGCGGCGACTCAAGGCCACGAAGTGACCCACTCAGAGACTCGCCGGGAACTCGAACGCTCGATACGCGCCCTAATCCCGAGCGAATTGACCGCGACAAAGTCGATGAAGAATCAAAGTGCGAGCGGCGCCGCGGCGGGCGTCGGTGGCCTCTTTACCGGCTACGCGTGGGGATGGTTGCGAGGTCGAAAGAGCCGCCGCGCTCGCAAGAATCGCGCGCGTTGATGCTGCGACGATTGCTGCGCTTCGCCTTCGTATCCTCTCTGGCGCGAGGTTGGCTGCAGAAGTCTCCGCGATGGTTCTCCATCGCCGCGGCGATTCTGTTCTTCCGCTTCATCGACGCACGGGCGGCCAGGGCCCGACGTGTCAAGCGAGGTAGCGCGTGAGCAACGAGTTCCTGCAACTGGGCGAACGGGTCATGCTCATCGACGCCAAGGACCGTCACTACCTCATCACCCTTCGAGCGGGCGCCGCTTTTCACACCCACGCGGGCATCATCCAGCACGACGACATCATCGGCGCGCCCGAGGGATCGCTGATCAAAGGCAGCACCGAGCGTAGTTTCCTGGTGCTTCGTCCGACCATGTCTGACGTGGTGCTCAAGATGCCTCGCGGGGCCCAGGTCATCTATCCCAAGGACCTTGGCACGATCCTCATGCAGGCCGACATCGGACCGGGCATGCGCGTGCTCGAAGCGGGCGTGGGTTCTGGTGCGCTCTCGATGACGTTGCTACGCGCCGGAGCGTTAATCACCGGCTACGAGATCCGTGAGGACTTCGCCGAACAGGCGAAGAAGAACGTCTATGAGATGCTCGGCACCGATGTCGCCTACGACGTACAGATCCGCGACGTCACGCTCGGCATTGACGAGGTGGGCTTCGACCGAATCATTCTCGACATGCCCGAACCCTGGGACGTCGTCAAGCACGCGGAGAGCGCACTGCGTCCAGGGGGCATTCTGCTCGCCTATTTGCCCACCATCAATCAGACCCAGCTGCTTCGCGAAACCTTGCGACAGCAGTCGTTCGGGCTCGAGGAGACGGTTGAAATACTGCGCCGGACCTGGCACATCGATGGCAGGTCCGTGCGACCCGATCACCGCATGGTGGCCCACACGGGCTTCTTGACGTCCGCTCGGCGCCTGGTGCGTCGCGTTGAATTGCCCGAAGGCGACTAATCGTTCTCGATGAAAATGCACTCGCCCGGGCACTCTTCGGACGCTTCGACCACGGCATCTTCCATACCGGCCGGTACCACTGCGAGACCTTCGGCGCCGCCGGGTGAGCTCTTGACGAGGTCGCCCTCTTTGACGTAGGCGAGCCCGTCGTCGAGCAGCGTGAAGACCGAGGGGCAAATTTCCTCACAAAGTCCGTCACCAGTACACAAGTCCTGGTCGATCCAAACCTTCATTTGCCTGCCCTCCGTGGCTACTCCCGAACAGCCACTTTAGCGGCTGAATTTCACACTGTGATTGCAGATACGGGCCCTACCTCACCTAGGGTAAACGTATGGACCGTAACGAGCGCTTCAACCAGTCACCCGAGGATGACGACCAGATCGTGGTCAACACGCCCAGTGACTTCACGCTGAGCGACGTGGACCAGGCCAATCGGCGTATCGAAATGCTCGAGGAAAAGCTCCTCGAAGCCCGTGGTCAACTCGCCCAAACCCGTTCCAGCAACGAAAAACTGACTATCACGATTCAACAGACGCGCGATCAGATCGCCGCGCTTCGAGAAGAGGTCGAGAAACTCACCCAGCCGCCCGCGGTCTACGGAACGTTCATCGACTTCAACGAGGACGGGTCCGTGGACATCTTCGCTTCAGGGCGAAAGATGCGAGTCGCACTTCACCCGGGACTGGACCCGGGTCAGATCCAGCGCGGTAACGAAGTGGTGCTCAACGAGTCCTTCAGTGTGATTGGCGTGCGTGACGCCGACGGCCAAGGTGAGGTGGTCACGGTCAAGGAAGTTATCGACGAGCGTCGCGTGCTCGTTTACGCGCGCGCCGACGAGGAACGCGTGGTCGAACTCGCGGACGCGTTGCGCGATATCAAGTTGCGCAGCGGCGACGCACTCTTGCTCGACCTGCGATCGAACCTGCTCGTCGAGAAGCTGCTGCGTCAAGAGGCCGAGGAGCTGGTCCTCGAAGAGGTGCCCGACATCAGTTACGCCGACGTGGGTGGACTCGACGAGCAGATCGAGTCGATCACCGACGCCGTGGAACTGCCGTACCTGCACCGCGCCCTCTTCCAGGACTACGAGCTGCCCGCACCAAAAGGCATCCTTCTCTATGGTCCTCCGGGTTGCGGTAAGACCCTGATCGCCAAGGCGGTAGCGAACTCGCTTTCCCAGAAGGTCGCCGAACTGACCGGAAACCGAAACGTGCGTTCGTACTTCCTCAATATCAAGGGTCCAGAACTACTCAACAAGTACGTCGGTGAGACCGAGCGACAGATCCGACTGGTCTTTCAGCGAGCCCGCGAGAAGGCCGAGGAAGGCGTACCGGTCATCATCTTCTTTGACGAGATGGACTCGCTGTTTCGCACTCGAGGAACTGGAATTAGTTCGGACATGGAGTCGACGATCGTGCCGCAACTGCTCGCAGAGATCGACGGCGTCGAGTCATTGCGTGACGTGATCGTGATCGGTGCGACGAACCGCGAGGACCTGATCGATCCCGCCATCCTTCGACCAGGTCGTCTCGACGTGAAGATAAAAATCGAGCGACCCAACGCCGACGCCGCCGCACAGATCTTCGAGCGTTACCTTCACACCGAACTGCCCATCGACGAGGCACTCGTACGAGAGCTCGGCGGCGGCGACCGCGAGAAGGCGGTGCGCGCCATGATCGAGGTCACGGTTGCCCAGATGTACCGCATCGACGACACCAACCGTTTTCTTGAGGTCACCTACCAAGGTGGTGACAAGGAGATCCTCTACTTCAAGGATTTCGCTTCGGGCGCGATGATCGAGAACATCGTACGAAGGGCGAAGAAGCTCGCGGTGAAGCGCGAGATCGCCGGCAAGGGACGCGGCTTGGTGACTGACGACTTGTTCGAGTCGATCCGCCAAGAGTACCGAGAGAACGAAGACCTACCGAACACGACCAATCCCGATGACTGGGCTCGTATCTCGGGCAAGAAGGGTGAACGGATCATCTTCATCCGTACGCTCATCAATCGTGAGGAGACGGACGTCAAGGGCGGACGCTCTATCCAACACGTCGGTACGGGCCAGTACCTCTAGCACGATGGCCATTGCGAAAGTCCTCGGGATCGAGACCGAGTACGGCATCGCCGGGGGACCGGACATGGATCCGATCACCGCTTCGAGCATCATCGTTAACGCCTACGCCCAGCAGGGTCGCACCCGCATCAACTGGGACTTCCACGGTGAAACCCCCGAGCTCGACGCACGCGGACTTCCTGGACTCACGTCCTTCGCCCCCGTAGTCGAGACCCACCTCGCTAACACCGTGCTCACCAACGGCGCACGTCTCTACGTCGACCACGCCCACCCGGAGTATTCCTCGCCCGAGTGTCGCAGCCCACTCGAAGCGACCCTCTTTGACCTCGCGGGCGAAGAAGTGATGCGTCGCGCCTTGGTTGTCGCCAACGAGACGTTGGACCAGGAATACGCGATCACGCTTTACAAAAACAACTCTGACGGCAAGGGCAATTCCTACGGCACCCACGAGAATTACCTCGTGAGTCGCGAGGTCGACTTCTCCAACGTGATCCGAGCAATGGTGCCGCATTTCGTGTCGCGACAGATCATCGTGGGGGCGGGCAAGGTAGGGTCCGAGACCGATCACGGACACGACGCCGACCCCGCTTTCCAGTTGAGCCAACGCGCCGAGTTCTTCGAAGAGGTCGTGGGACTCGAGACGACCCTCAAACGACCGATCATCAATACTCGTGACGAGCCCCACAGCGACGCCGAGCGTTTTCGACGCCTGCACGTGATTATTGGCGACGCCAATCTGAGCCAGGTGGCTACCTTCGTGAAACTCGGCTCGACCGCGCTCTTGCTCGCGGCCCTCGAGGACGAGGGTCCCGAGGGATTCCCGAGTTTGCCTCGTCATCCCGTTCGTGCCGTGCGTGCGTACTCACTGGACACCTCACTCAAGGCCGTGGAGATCTGTGAAGACAACTTGTGGCGGAGTGCCTGGGACTTTCAGGATCAACTGTGGGAACTCGCTACTGCCTACGTCAACAAGTCTGGTGGTGATGCGGTCGGGGACGAGGCCGAGGTGACGATGATCCTCTCCCAGTGGCGCGAGATGCTCGACGGCGTTCGCGACGACCCCGAAATAGTGGCGGACCGCGTTGATTGGGTGGCCAAGCAACGCATCGTCAACGGTATTCGCGAGCGCTACGACCTCGACGCGCACGACGCGAAGCTGCGCGCCATCGATCTCCAGTACCACGATTTGCGCCCCGAAAAGTCGCTGGCGCAGCGCGTCGGGCTTAAGTCCCTGTTACGAGTTGATGAAGTTCGTGAAGCAGTTCACAATGCGCCGCGCACCACGAGGGCCTATTTTCGCGGTCAGTGCGTCGCCCGCTACCCGGACCAAATCGCTGCCGCGAACTGGGATTCGGTGGTCTTCGACCTCGGTGAAGGTCCGCTCCAGCGCGTTCCGATGATGGACCCCTTACGGGGCACGGCGGCACTGACCGAGGACTTGTTAGAAGTAAGTTCGACAGCGGATGAACTTCTCCAGGCACTAGACAGGTAGAACAGACGTATGGCAGAACAAGAACGAATCCAAAAACAGCGCACTGAGCGCGATGCGGACACGACCCAGGACGTGAACGTCGACGCCACCAAGGGCGACCAGTTAAAGGCGGAACTCGACGACCTCTTAGATGAGATCGACGAGGTCCTTGAGGAGAACGCCGAGGAGTTCGTTCGCAACTACGTCCAAAAAGGCGGCGAGTAGTTGTGGGGCTTCCGCTGTACGACGCCCATAACGATCCTGGGCCTTCGTTCTTCCAGTACGCACAGTCTGCGGGACTGAGCACCACCTCGAGTCCGACGGCTGCGTTCTCAGCCCACGCCACCACCGTGATTGCGGTGCGTTATGACCAAGGCGTGGTGATGGTGGGGGACCGCCAAGCCACGGGAAACTACATCGCCAGTCGCGACGTGCGAAAGATTGAACCCGCCGATCGGTTTACCGCCATCGCCATCTCCGGTACGGCCGCTCGCGGTATCGAGTTCATTC
>PKZO01000026.1:9663-33243 GCA_003133125.1 Acidimicrobiaceae bacterium
CTGCTCGCTGGATGGGACCCGAGCCATCAGGTTGGCCGCATCTTCGAGTACGACGGGGCGGGTGGCTGCTACGAGCGCTTCGACTTCGCGACCATCGGCTCGGGAACTCCCTTCGCCGAAAGTGCGTTGCGACTTGGCTATCGCACGGACCTGGACCGCGAGGCGGCGCTTGAACTCGGGGCTCTCGCCCTTTACGAAGCCGGCGATAACGATCCCTCGACCGGGGGACCGGACTTCGTGCGAAACATCTATCCCATGATGGTCACGATCACCAGTGAGGGCTTTCAAGAGCTCAGCTCCGATGACGTGGCGGCACGCTTTCACGCCATCAACGACCGGCGCACGCAGTCAGGCGGCGTGGCGGGGGGAACGTTGCGATGACCAACTACTTCTACGTATCACCCGAACAGTTGACCAAGGACCGGGCCGAGTTCGCCCAGAAGGGCATCGCTCGGGGACGATCGCTCGTCGCGGCGCTCTACGACGAAGGTGTGCTCTTGGTCGCGGAGAACCCCTCGGCGTCGCTCAACAAGATCTCAGAGATCTACGACCGCATTGCGTTCGCGGGGGTGGGCAAGTACAACGAGTTCGACCGGCTGCGCGAAGCGGGTATCCGCTGGGCGGACGGCACTGGTTTCACCTACTCGCGCGAAGACGTCGACGCGCGCGCCCTCGCCAACTACTACGCCCAGCACTTGGGTGACATGTTCACCGAGGGACAGAAACCGCTCGAAGTGGAAATCCTCGTCGCCCAACTCGGTAACAAAATTCGCCCCACCAAGCTCTATCGCATTGCCTACGAAGGAACGATCTCTGACGAATCTCGCTTCGCCGTTTTGGGAGGCGACGCCGAAACCATACGGGGACGCTTCGCCGCCACCGAAGAAGTGATCCACCCACTCCGTGAAACATTAAAGAACGCCGTCAGCGCACTTGCGGGACCGGAACGCAGTATCGAGACGTCAGAGCTCGAAGTGGGGATCCTCGAGGACCGGGGCGCACGTCGCACGTTCCTTCGTCTCAATGACGAACAAGTGAGCGAGCTCCTGCGCTGAGCGATCAGCAACGGTGAGACCATGCTACGAAGGATCTACGGCATCGAAACCGAGTACGGCATCACCTTCTCGTTGCGCGGCCAGCGCCGCCTGAGCCCTGACGAAGTCTCTCGCTTCCTTTTCCGTAAAGTTGTCGCCTGGGGTCGCTCGAGCAACGTGTTCTTGGAAAACGGCAGCCGTCTGTATCTCGACGTCGGTAGCCACCCCGAGTACGCGACCGCCGAATGCGACACGCTCCTTGACGCCGTCGCCCAAGATAAGGCCGGCGAGGCGATCCTTCGCGAATTGGTCGACTACGCCCAGGGTCAACTCGCCGACGAGGGCATCCGCGGCGAGATCTTTCTGTTCAAGAACAACACCGATTCCACGGGCAATTCCTACGGGTGTCACGAGAACTACTGCATTGATCGCATCGAAGACTTGTCGCGCCTCGAACAGGTCTTCATTCCCTACCTAATCAGTCGCCAAATCTTCACCGGCGCTGGCAAGGTCGTGACCAACGCCAAGGGCACGACGTACTCAATGAGTCAGCGCGCCGAACACATCTGGGAGGCGATCTCCTCGGCGACCACGCGCAGTCGGCCCATCATCAATACGCGCGACGAGCCACACGCTGATCCCGAGAAGTATCGACGCCTTCACGTCATCGTCGGCGATTCGAACATGAGTGAGTTCGCCACCTACCTGAAGCTCGGCACCGCCGCGGTGGTGCTCGCCATGATTGAAGACAAGAACACCGTCTTGCGCGATTACAACATGGCTTCACCCATCAACGCGCTGCGCGACATCTCTTATGACCTTTGGAGCAAGGAGCCGGTGCGACTCCTCAGTGGTCGCGACATGACCGCTCTCGAGATTCAAGAGGATCTCTGCGAACGCGCGGAACTCTTCATCCACAACCGCGACGTTCCCGCCGACCAGGTGAACGCAGTGCGACTCTGGCGCGAAGTCATCGAGCAGTACCGCAGTGATCCAATGGGTCTCAGCGACCGGGTTGACTGGATCGCGAAGTTGCAGATAATCGATCGTGAGCGAGAACGTAGCGGCGTCGAACTGAGCGACCCGAAGATCGCGCTGATTGACTTGCTCTATCACGACACCGACTTACAACGCGGCCTCTATTACCGACGTCAGGCCCGGGGTCATTTCACTCGCATGGTGAGCGACGAGGACATCAACAATGCCTCACACGTTCCGCCCGCGACGACGCGTGCGCACATGCGCGGTAATTTCATCAAGGCGGCCAAGGAGTGGCGTCGTGATTACACGGTTGATTGGGTTCACCTCAAGTTGAACGACGAAATGCAGCGGACGGTGCTATTAAAGGACCCCTTTAAGAGCAACGACGAGCGTTTCCAGAAACTCTTGAGCTCTCTCGAGCGTCACGGATAGTCCGACTATCCTTGCATGGTGCCCGATGAGAATGCTGATGACCCGATGACCGCAACAGTAGCCACCGACGACACGCCACCTTCGGAGGATCCCAAGCCTCAAAAGGTGCGTTCGGGGCGACGAGCCCTCTTGGAATGGGTCATCATTGTGGTCCTGGCGGTCGTCGTGTCGCTCGTCATGCGCGCCTACGTGCTACAGACCTTCTTCATCCCCTCGGGATCAATGGAACCCACCCTTCTCGTGGGCGACCGCGTCATGGTGTCCAAAATCAGCTTGGACTTTGGCTCGATCCACCGTGGTGACATCCTGGTCTTCAAAGCCCCGAAGTCCGCTTCAATATGTGGTCCCAATGAGCCTGAAGACTTCGTCAAGCGTGTCATTGGCTTGCCGGGCGACCATCTGTCGTCCAAGGGCAACACCATCTACGTGAACAACAAACCTCTCAAGATCACCTGGACCCATTACGAGCCACTCGGAAAGGCCATTGGCAACGTCACGGTGCCCAAGAACAGTTACTTCATGATGGGCGACAACTACCCCGACTCCTGTGACAGCCGGTACTGGGGCAGCGTGCCGCGATCGGACGTCATTGGTCGTGTGTTCGTGCGAATCTGGCCGCTTTCGAGGATCGGTTTCATCTAAGCCGTCCGCGAGCGCGCCCCTACAATGGGGGCGTGTTCAGTTTGAGTCCCTTAAAGATCATGATCATCGTGGCCGTGGTGCTCTTGCTCCTCGGTCCCGACAAACTCCCCGAAGTGGCCCACAAACTCGGTTCGAGTTGGCGAGCGCTCAAGCGGCTCCAAGAGCGGGTCGAGTCCGAAGTTCGTGAGGCGATCCCGGACTTGCCGAGTAGCAACGACATCGCGCGCATCGCGCGCAGCCCCGTGCACTTGCTCAATCAGCTCGCGGACCGGGTCGACCAGAAAGAAGAGAGCGACGCCACTGCGGCCAGGGCCGCCGAGGCACCGCCCGCACCGCCCGCCGAAGCAGTAGTGGTGGCTGAGGCCGTCGCACCTCCGATTCCCAAACCAACCGCCAACATCGTCCTACCACCCGATCCCTCGCTGAATTAGGCCGAGCGTGTCAAAATTTCGTAAAGCCGCGACTGGAATGACGTTGGGCGAACACCTGGCCGAGGCGCGTCAACGATTTATGATCTGCGCCGTCGCGATACTGGTGTTTGGCACGTTGGGGTTCATCTTCTATGCCCATCTCCTGCACGTGCTGCAAGAACCGTACTGTCACGCGGCGCCCAAACACTGTCAATTCCTCGCCACCAACCCGCTCGATGGTCTCACCCTGCGCATCAAGATCGCCTTCTTCGGTGGTTTCGTGGTCTCCTTGCCCATATTGCTTTGGGAGACGTGGCGTTTCATCACACCCGGTCTCAAGGCCCGCGAACGACGCTACGCCCTGCCCTTCGTGCTCTCCTCACTNNCGCTGATCTACGAGTACAACCCAAACCAGTACTTGAGTCTCTTCGTGTTGATGATGGTGATTTTTGGATTGACGTTCGAATTCCCGGTCGTGTTAGTAGCCCTGGAGTTGGCGGGCCTCGTCTCTCCCAAAACGCTGTTGCGCGGTTGGCGTTACGCGCTGATCTCGATCACGGTGTTCTCCGCGGTGATTACGCCCAGCAGTGACCCCTTCTCGATGCTGGCGCTGGCGATTCCCTTGGCGGTCTTTTACTTCATGGCGATAGGCGTGGGCAAGTTGTTAAAGAAGTGATCCCAACCGACTACCGCAACATCTTCGTCGACGCGCTGGGTTTTGGCTTAGACCCTTTTCAACTTGAAGCCATCGACGCCGTTGACCGCAACGTCAACGTTCTCGTCAGCGCTCCCACCGGCTCGGGCAAGACGCTCGTCGCCAACTACGCCATTGGCCGAGCCTTCGAACGAGGCCAGCGTGCGTTCTACACCACTCCGCTAAAGGCGTTGTCGAATCAGAAGTTCAAAGAGCTCTGCGAACTCTACGGAGAAGACCGCGTTGGTCTACTCACGGGCGACGCTTCAATAAACCGCAGCGCCGAAGTGGTCGTGATGACGACCGAAGTACTGCGAAACATGTTGCTCACCGAGTCCGACCAGTTGTTGGACCTCGGTCTCGTGGTCCTCGATGAGGTTCACTATCTCCAGGATCCCTTCCGAGGGGGAGTGTGGGAAGAGGTGTTGATCCTGACGCCTTCGGCGGTGCGCTTCGTCGCACTGTCGGCCACGATCGGCAACGCGCGCTTCCTGGGCGATTGGTTTGAACAGGTCCGCGGTCCCACCAGCGTCGTCGTAGAGCAGACGCGCCCCATCCAGTTGCATAACCATCTCGCGATCGTGCGCCGCGGTCAACCCATGGCCGATATTGTCGACCTACTCGACGGCGAACACCTTTCGAATGAGTCGAGGCGCATTGACAACGTGGTGAAAGCCAGCCGTCGATTCCGGCCCGGGCCCAAGTGGAAGGGGCCCAAGTCCAGTGCGCCACCACCGCCATTCCGCTCGCCGCGGCGCAGTGAACTATTACTGGCCCTCGAACGCGACGACCTGCTTCCGGTGATCGTGTTCATCTTCTCGCGAGCCGCGTGTGACGACGCTGTCCACCAATGCCGGCGTGACGGACTGCTTTTCACGTCGCTCGACGAGCGACGTGAGATCGAGATCATCGCTGAATCGCGCCTGATGGGCTTCTCCCACGACGACTTGCGGGCCCTCGAGTACGCGGACTTCATTGACTGCCTGCGTCGGGGGCTCGCGATGCATCACGCCGGGATGGTACCCGCGTTTCGTGAGATCGTCGAGGTCTGTTTCGAGCGCAACCTTCTGTCGGTGGTCTTCGCGACCGAAACGCTCGCCCTGGGCGTGAATATGCCCGCGCGCTCGGTCGCCCTCGAGAAGTTCTCCAAGTACTCCGACGCCGGTCGCAAGTTCCTCACGAGTACCGAGTTCTCACAAATGACCGGACGCGCCGGTCGGCGGGGACTCGACGACGAGGGTCACGCCATCGTGTGCTTCGCCAACGAAGTGGCACTGTCCGACGTTGGACGCGTCGCGCTCGCACCACCATCAGACCTTCACTCGTCGTTTCGACCCACCTACAACCTCACGGCCAATTTGATCAACCATTTCGAATTCGAAACCGCACTCGAGGTCGTGCAACGTTCCTTCGCCCAGTTCGAGACCGATCGACGCCCGAGTGGTACCAAACGTCCACTCGGCGACCAGATGGTCGCGCGTCATCGCGTACTCGAAGAGCTCGGCTACGCCTCGGGTTGGACGCTCAATCAGCAAGGTCAACTGCTGCGATCGATCTATCACGAATGCGACCTACTCATCGCCGAGTCGCTCACTGCTGGCGTCTTCACCGGCCTGGAGGCGGCCCAACTCGCGGGCGTGCTCTCGTGCTTCGTCTTTGAGTCCAAACGCGCGTCGCGCACTTTGAACGCCGCCAAGCAAGTAACGACCAAGAAGAAGAAATCTTTGAACGATCGTCTGGGCCAGGAACGGCGAGGCAACATGAGCGACCGTACCCACGAGATCAGAATGATCGCCGCCTCGATCAGTGAGGTGGAGAACCGGTACGGCGTTCCACACGCGAAAGAGCCCGACGCCAAGTTCGCCACGACCATTGCAGCCTGGGCGAGGGGAGCGTCATTGGGCACGGTGCTCGACGTCGCCGACGTGGAGATCGGCCAGACTTCTCCAGGTGACTTCGTGAGAAACGCCAAGCAGGTGGCGGACCTTTGCGAGCAGTTGGCTCGAATGAGCGGCTTGACCGACGTCGCGGAAGTCGCCCTCGAGGCCCGTGACGCGGTGTTACGCAGTGTGGTGGCGGGCGCGTCGAGCGTCCACCCACGCGGCTAATTTCGCCCCTAGTGTCGATATTCCATGCATCCCTACGTCGCCGAGCAGTTCACCGAGGCCGAAGAGTCGGTCCTGCGGCGCTATTTCACGAACCTGGAGGGCCCGGTCTTCGCCTTGGTCAACCTGCCCGAGGTTGTCAAGGGAGCACTCTTTGCCCGGTATTCGAGGTCCTCGAAGAGTCTGCGCCGACTCTTCCTGGACGAATTCGTCGGCGACCTCGACCTCGCCGGTGACGTCACCGTCGACGCGACGATGGGTCTCGCGAGGGCCGATGACCTTTATCAGAAGATCTTCTTCGAATACGGTGACGACTCGGTCGCCCAGCTGGGCGGCGTGCACCTCGCCTGTGAGCAGGCGAGCAACATTCTCACCAAGGTGCTCGAGTGGGGCCGGCTCATGAGTTACCTCGAGCAGTCCACGCGCTACCTCGGCTACGACAAGCGTCTCGCCAATGGCCATTACCGCTTCTATCGTGACCACGACGTGCTCGAGTCACGTTACGGCG
Source organism: Acidimicrobiaceae bacterium (assembly GCA_003133125.1). Taxonomy (GTDB): domain Bacteria; phylum Actinomycetota; class Acidimicrobiia; order Acidimicrobiales; family RAAP-2; genus RAAP-2. The sequence goes on from PKZO01000026.1 coordinate 16,470, forward strand.
CGCGATACGTCGGTGAGATGGACCGAATGTTCGACACCTACGGCGAACTATTGCCGGTATTGACCGACTATTTGGCAAAGAAGTACCCCAAGACACCCGAGGACACCGACTTCGTCTACCGCCANNTGTTGTTGCGCATGCGCGCGCACGCGCTACCCGAGGTGCGCGAGTACGCGGACCTGATGCTCGAGGAACTTCGCAAGGTGATCCCGTCGTTTCTCAAACGACTCGACGTGCCCGAGCGCGGCGTGGCCTGGACCGAGTACCTCAGGGCCACCAAGGGCGCCACTGGCGAATTGGTTTCTTCGATGCTCGAACAACACCGCGACGAACCGATCGAGAGCGTGCGCTTGGTCGACTTTGATCCCGAGGGCGAGCAGCGAGTACTCGAGGCCATCGTCTTCGCCAATTCGAACGCTTCGCACGACGACGTCGTCAAGGGTGTCGCGGTGATGGGACCAGACGAGCGCACCAGGCTGTTCGCGGCCTACGTTGGCGAGCGCGGCAATCGCCGCCACCGCCCTGGTCGGGCCTTCGAGGCGACCGACTATCGCTTTGAACTGGTGACCGATTATGGGGCGTTTCGCGACCTACAGCGCCACCGCCTGCTCAGTATCGAGTGGCAGCCCCTGACCGTGGAACTGGGCTACGACGTACCCGGCATCGTGCGCGAAGCCGGCCTCGGCGACCGCTTCGAAGAGTCACTGCAACGTTCAGCGGAACTGTTCAATGACATGCGCGACGAGTTCCCCGAACAGAGCCAGTACTGCGTCGCGCTCGCGTTTCGCATCCGCTACGAGATGCAGATGAACGCACGTGAGGCGATGCATCTCATCGAATTACGCTCAGGCCCCCAGGGACACCCGAGCTATCGCCGCGTCGCACACGAGATGGCCCGGCTCATCAAGGAGCAGGCCGGACACCGAGCAATTGCTGGAGCGATGACCTATATCGATTATTCCGATACCGACCTCGAGCGGCTCGAAGCGGAGCGTTCGGCCGAAAGAAATCGCCAAAATCGCTGATGTTTCGCTAAGGTTACGAATTCTTTATACTGAGGGGCCGCACGAGACCGCAAAAAGGCTCTACACTGCCAGCGCTACAGAGAAGGAATTATATGGCTAGTGATGGCGACACAGAAGAAGTATTCGATGAAGAGGAACTCGCCGAGGGTTTTGACGAAGAAATAGTCGGGGAAGAGGACGACCTCGAAGGGGTTGAGGACGTCGAAGAGATTCTCGACGTCGAGGTGATCGAGGTCGAGGAAGAAGTCATTCCCGAGGTAGCGATTCCCGACGACGACGACGTCGCTGACGACGCGGACGTCGAGCTCGCGCTCGATGAGGTACTCGCCGAGACGATTCGTCGCTCGAGCACGCCCGAGGACGACGAAGAGGCGCCCGGTGAAGTGGATCCGCTCATCGACCCTACCGAGACCATCCTGCCCAAACAGGACGACGAGTTTCGCTGCGCCTCGTGCCGGTTGCTCAAGAAGACGACCCAGCTCGCGGACCGCTCCCAGATGCTCTGTCGAGACTGCGTCTAGGCGCCGCTATCGACGTCTCCTCGAGCCACGAAGACCCGGTGATCGTCGAGATCGCCCGTGCGTCTTCTAGGGCCTTGGAAGCCCTCTTAGAGCGCGCCCTGGAGGCCGCGACCGAACAACGTGGGGGTGCACTCTTGGCCCAAACGATCCTCGCTGGACGAACGACCGAACAGGTCGTGACCGAAGCCGTGGGTCTCAGGGCACTCGTAATCGCGCGCGTGGGTGACACTCCGGTGGGTTTCGCTCTCGTGGCCAATGGCGTCGTCACGACAGTGTTCGTCGATGTTGCGTATCGTCGCGGAGGCGTCGCTCGAGGACTCCTCGGTGCCCTCGTGACGTCCCAGCGAGAAGTGCTCGACGCGTACGCCCTGCCGGGCGATAGGGCGACTAAGTCGCTCTACGAATCCTTTGGCTGGAAGGCGCGCCTTCTTACGATGCGCGCCGAGTAACCGCACGGCGCACGTTGCGCTGCGGCGGTGGCGGTGGCGGCACTCTCATGCCGAGCAACTTGGCGAACTCCGGGATCGCACCGGCGTTGTGGATCGCGAGAGCCTTGGAGACTTCGTCGTCGGGGATACCCTGGGGCTTGACGTTGCGACGTATGGACGTGTCCACGGCGAGGGTCACGATTTCTTGCCACTTGGCGGGCACCTGGTCGGCGGTGAGCGCTTCAGAGGTGATCGAGATGACTCGCGCCGCCATGTCGGCACTGACGCGAGTGGACATGTCGGGTGGGCGTGCGACCAGGCGCAGAGCCTCGGGGACGTTCTTTGACGTCACTGCGGTCTCGAGACGTTCGTTCCACTGGGTGCGCAGGATCTCGAGGCGAGCACTCAGACTCGACTGCAGTTCTTTTTGTTGGACCTTCGCCTCGTCGTCCAGTGAGACGGTCTTGGCTGCCGTCACCACCGCACGCAGGTCGCGCAAGCGAAGTTCGCGGCCGGCCCCGATCGCTCCGGCGGCCTTGTCCTTCCAAAGAGCCAGGTTCGTACGCGCGAGCAACTCCTCGGCGATGCGTTCAATGGTCGTCGCGTCAACGGTGGGTCGACCCTGGGCCGCGGCGTTCTTGTTCTGCTCAGCGACGGCAGTACGAACTGCCGGCATACCCCCGCGCAGCAATTGCTCGGCGACGGGTAACTGTTCGGGAGAAAGCGTGGCGAGCAGCGCGTTGCGGTACGTCGTGGTCATTGGGGGTGCACCGGGTGCACCGTGTGGGGGACGCCCCGTTCGCGGCGCGCGACTGGTTCGTTCGTTCCGGGGACCTCGTTCAGTACCGGGACCGCGTTCAGTACCCGGTCCGCGCTCGAGACGAGGACCGCGTTCGGTACGAGNNTCGGTACGAGGACTGCGTTCGGCTCCTTCGCCGGGAATCGCGGACTCGGTGCGCGCCGGACGGTCGGGACGTGGACCACGCTCGGAGCGAGGCGAGGAGGAACGCTCCTTCGGCCCCGAGCGACCAGCGGGTCGCTTGGAACCGTCACGTCGTGCGTCACCGTCACGATCGAAGTCTCGTCGGGCTCCGCGACCCTTCGAAGCGTAGGTCACCACGACGTCGGGGCCCACTTTTGCGGTCGGGAGCAGTTCGACGCGCTCGTGGCGCGGGTCGAGGGGAGAAGCGGTCTTGGCCGGCAGCACGGCGAGGATCTCGATGCCTTCCATGTACTGTTCGATGTCGGCTCGGTAGACCGTACCGACGACGGGTCCACCGGGCACCAGGGACGCCGCGAGTACGCCCTTGGGCAGCTTGGCTCCCGCGGCACGCCACGTGGCCTGCTCGCCGTTGAGGCTGGTGATTTCGATCTCAATGCGACGAGACATAGGGTTCTAATCTAGTCCACGGTCATAGTCGAGATATTTCACGGACGTTTAAGCCAAATTTAGATTCCGTGTCTAGCATGGCGTCGTGACTACTGGCCCTACGGACCCGAACGACTCCCCACCGACCACTCCACCCATCTTTGAGCAACCCTCGCCGGTCGAGGCACCCGCCGCGCTCGCGCCGGACCCAGCGCCACTCTCCTCGCAGGTCCGCTCGAGTCGCGCGCCCTGGTCGACGCGTATCTCACTCTTGTTGGTCGCGGCTCTAGTCGGCGGGCTCGCCGGGCACTTCGCGTCTAACCCGTCCTCGGGATCGAATGGCGTGACCATCAACGCCGTTTCGACGGCGCCCGGGGCCGGCGTGCTGCCCAACGGCATGAGCATCCCGAAGCTCGTCGATCGAGTCCAGCCCTCGGTCGTGTCCATTGACGTAAAGGGCAGTGGGGAAGAGGACCAGGGTACCGGCATGATCATCACGTCGAACGGTCTGGTCGTGACCAATAACCACGTCATCGCCGCCGCCGCCCAGACCGGCACCATCACGGTCACCCGCACCGGCTCGACCAAGAGCATCCCCGCGGTTCTCGTGGGCACGAATCCCATCGACGACGTGGCGCTGATCAAGATCCAGAACGTCTCGCACTTGCCCACGGTGACCTTCGGTAACTCGAACGATCTGGTCGTTGGTGACGCCGTAGTGGCGATCGGCAACGCGCTAGGCCTCGCCGCGGGAACGCCAACGGTCACCTCGGGTATCGTCTCGGCGCTCGGTCGCACCGTCACCGCGGGAACGTCGACCTCGACCGAGACCCTCGACAACATGATTCAAACCGACGCGGCGATCAATCCGGGCAACTCGGGAGGACCCTTGCTCGACAGTTCGGGCGACGTGGTGGGCATGAACACCGCGGTCGCGGGCACGCTCGCTGATGGCACCAACGCCCAGAACATCGGTTTCGCCATTCCCGCGGCGACGATTGAGTCGCTGCTCAAGACCTTGAAGGCGGGCGAGAGCGTCGTCAACCACGGCGCCTTCATTGGCGTAGAGATCACTTCGATGAACGCCGAGTTGCAGGCTGAGTACGGCTTTACGGTCTCGAGTGGGGCCGTGGTGATGAGCGTCATCACCGGCACTGGCGCCGCGGCGGGTGGCGTGCGCCAAGGCGACATCATCGTGGGCATCAACGGCACTGCCATCACGAGTGCCCAGGACGTCTCGTCGGTGATCTCGGCTCTCAAGCCCGGCGACGTCATCACACTTCAGGTCGTGCGCGGTACCAAGCACCTGACCTTGCACGTCACGTTGGGTTCCGCGCCCAAGTCGGGCTAGGCGAGCGTCGCGATTCCCCCGTCGACGGGCAAGATGGCGCCGGTGATGTAACTCGCGGCGGGTGACGCCAGGAAGATGGCCGCGCCGGCCATATCGCTGGGCTTACCGATCCGCTTCATCGGCGCCGCGGCGGCGATCGAGTCACCGAAAGCCTCGAGGGTCGACTTCATCATTTTTGATTCAAAGGGACCGGGGGCGATCGCGTTCACGGTCACGAGAGGGGCCATGTGCTTGGCGAGGTGGCGAGTGAGCTGGTGCACGGCCGCCTTGGACGCGGAGTACGCGTAGGTTTCGAATGCCGGTACGTGGATGGCGTCGATTGAGCCGATGTTGATCACGCGCGAGGGTGCTTCGGCGCTGGCCTCGGCCTCGAGCAAGGGGCATAGGAATCTCGTGAGGTGAAAGACACCCTTCACGTTAAGGGCCAGCACGCGCTCGAAGGCGGCCTCGTCGTAGTCGGCCATCGATGCACCCCAGGTGGCGCCCGCGTTGTTCACGAGCACATCAAGGTGCTCTTCACGTGAAGCCAGTTCACTGGCGAGTCGTCGACATTCGTCCTCGCGCGACAGATCCGCTGGCAGCGAGACGCAGGTTCCGTGCGCACTGAGTTCGGCGGCGAGCGCGTCGCACACCTCGGCCTTACGCGAGGAGATGTAGACCTTCGCGCCCGCGTCGACGAATCCGCGCGCGATCATCTCGCCGATCCCTCGACTTCCGCCGGTGACGAGCACCACCTTGCCCTGGACGTCAAAGAGAGAGTTCATGAGGCGCAGTGTAGGTCAGGCGTCACGGCCGATTAGGAGGGCCGTGCGTGGACGAGCGAGTTCCGGGCGTCGTTCATGTGCGATGGTGAGAGCTTCTTCGACGTCGAACGCTTCGACGATCTCTTGTTCGAGGCCCGTCGAGAAGTCACCCCAGAGCACGCGAAACTGGTGAGGCTGGGCGTAGCCCAACGAGCTGCTAGTTGCCGACGCGAAGGTTGGCGGCCGCGAACGCGCTGGCGGGATCCTTGTTCGCGTCGACGTACTCGGCGCGAATGGTCCACACGCCGCTCGCCGTGAAGTTAAAGGCGCANNGGTGACTGGGCGACCATTCGCACGAAGCCCGTCACGTTCGAGGGCAGCACGTCAACGATGATGTTGAATGTCCCGTTGCTCGCCGAGGGCGGCGCGCTGTTGTTGCTGTAATCAAAGAACAGTGTGGTCCCGGGACTCCCGCCGCTGGCGACCGTGGTATCCGCGCCAGCCGGCAGAGCGATAAACCCAACCGTGGCGGCAACCACCAACGCAGCACACAGCATTCTTCGCATGAATTCAAGTATAGCGCCAGTTTTGCACAGCCTCCGCCGATAATGTACGTTATGTAAAGTTCCGCATCTTTAAGCCTCCATCGGAGCCGTGGCNNTAACTGGACACTACGCGTGGCGACGGCCTAGAAGTCCCTTTTGGGCTCTTAATGCCGATCGATGGCACCAACTACGGGCGACTTGTGATGTCCAGAGGAGTTGCCCTTAAGGACCCATTTGGACCCAGAGCCTCTCACCTGGACGTGGATGCACCTAGCGAGGTCCAATGGCTCATTGGCCCAACTTCAGGGGCGAATCAGAACATCGTGGGCCAGTAATCCGAGCATAGTACCTGATGAACGTTAGTTTCCTCGTAGAATTCACCAGTTTGACGCGTTCTCAACGCTCCTGTCCCGTAGGCTGGAACTTGGCAGTTTTGACTGCTTTCATGTCACCCCACAGCGTTGTGGATACTCGTGACCAACCCAACTGCGTTCCTCGACGCGAGTGTTCATCAACTCGCCGAGGCCCGAGCCATGTCGGCGACTCGTTCGTCCGCCAGCCCTTCGGATCAGGAACGCTGGTCAAGGAGAGAGAACAATGCGCAGGATTTCGCTGATGCTGCTGGCGTCGCTGATCACTACGGTGGTCCCCTACTCAACACCGGCCAACGCTGCCGTGACGGTCAGGCACCCTAAACCCATTTCGCACTACCACGTGACGGCCAAAGTCGTCGACTTCGTTGCGCTCGCCATCGACGCCCAGGCAGTACGTCTCAACGTGGGCCAGTTACGCGCCCAATGGCAACTCGTGGCCAACTGCGAGGTGGATGGCAAATGGTCCATGGTTGGTCCGGCGTATTCGGGCATCGGTTTTCTTAACAGCACTTGGGAACAGTACGGCGGTTCCCGGTTCGCCCCGCTCGCTGGGGAGGCCTCCGAGGACCAGCAGATCCTGGTTGGCATGCAGGTCACCGGCGGAACGGTGCCTGACCAGTACGGGTGCTCACCAGCGGGCTGGTAGCGGTCTCTAGATTGTTGGTTCGTCGCCCGACGCGACAGCTTGCTTTTTCTTCTTTTTTTTCTTTTTCTTCTTCTTTTTCTTTTTCACCACCGTGACGCCCTGATCCAACGTAAGAGGCGCCACCACGTCTTCGGCAGCGCTCGCGACGAGCGAGGGTCCATTCACCAGTGGCGCACCGACTCGGTCTTGCGCTTGATCGTTCAGCGCGCGCGGTGGATCGAGTGAACCTCGTTTCATAATCGTCGAAGAGTCGAGCATTTGCGCAGGCCCATTCACCGCCGCGAAGGCCGCCGCGAGTACTTCGGGTGGGTACTCTCGAGCGAGTCGCTCGGCGAGAGACGGACCCACATGGTGGGCCGCTTGACGACGTGCTCTCGGAAGCTGAATCAAAAAAAGAAGCAACGGCGACGAAATGACGAGGACGACGATCGTCCAACCCAGCCAGTGAAACGAGACGAACTGGGAAATCGCGACCTGGCCGTCGGATTGGATTCGACCCGTGATCGTGACACGCTGGCCCGAGGCGACGAAATCTTTGAACTGACCTTGCGTGGCTCGAAACTGCGAGGACAGGAGTCCGGTATTGATAATGGTGAGGCGCTCCCTGGCGTTCTTGAGCGACGTGGTCTGGATAACCATCGCTCGAATAAGGGGCTTAATGAGCCAAACCGGAACGACAAGGAGAATCACTGCGAGTAATCGGTCATAGGCCCGACGTACGCGCACGTCAATCGATCGCCGAAACAGGAGGATCAGCGCCATGCCCGCGGCGAGGAACGGTAACGAGGAACTCAGCCATCCGAGTCCCCAGACCGTCGCGACCGTCACTCCCTTTAATTCCGAAGGTGAGACCACCCACGGGTCGACGATGTTCGCCGCGTCGCCCTTGGTCTGGAAGTTGCCGTTCGCGAATACCTTGACCACACGGTGCGTGTACTCGACGGTAAAACCTGGCGGGATGAACGTCACGGTNNCCGACGCAGACTTGGGGACACATCGAGGTGCTGTCAACGCGATAGAGCGATCCCCCACTCGCGATCCAGCCAACCTGGGCGAGGACCGCGATGACGATCACGAGAAACAAGAGCCTAATTTCTAAGGGGAGTCGCGCGTGCGGGTGTTCGTTCTTACGCCGTTCACGTCTTGCTTCTCGTCGCGTTCGCTCCGCGGGTCCGAAGTTCATCGCGGTCCCCGTTGCGTACGGTGCGTTTAGTCGATCGCTCAAAGGATCACCACGCCCGTCGGATACGACAATTGCGCCGAGAACGTCGAGTTGTTCTCATAGAACACGAGCGGTAAGAGCACGTGCAGACCCGCCACGCCCGTCGCGGGGGCCGAGGCGACCTTCATAGTGATCGTCACCGTGACCGGACTCGCGAGCGCGGGGCCCGTCATTGCGCGCGTCGCCAGCGTGTTCGCGAGCACGCTGGTGCTGGGTGTGGCGCAAGCTCCCGCGCCCGCGGGCGCGACGCACGTGGTCGTTGCTCCCACGAGGGTCTGGACGGTGACCTCTACCAGCGCACAGGCCGGCGACGCGGTTGTATCAGCGAGGGGCCAGAACGCGACGGGGCTGAGCGCGAGCACTCTCCCCTCCTCGTCCGCGGGATTCGTGGCGCTGTAGAGGTTCGAGACCTGGCTCTGGCTCAATTGGGTGCTAAAGAGGGCGACCTGGGCCAAGCTCCCGTTGAAGTTGTTATTCGACGGCGCGTCGGACCAACCAGAGGTGTAGGCGAAACCGAGGTGCCAGTAGATGCTGTAGGCGTCACCCGCGGTCACCGAGGACTGCGTCGCGACGAGCGCGCCGTCGACGTAGAGCTGTTCACCCGCCGGCCCGTAGGAAGCGACGACGAAGTGCCAGTTCCCGTTGTCGTAAACCCCCGGGGACGTCGCCTCAAGTTTCGCGGTCCCGGCGCCAAAGACGAGGTGACCCGCCGAATCGATCCACAAGAGTCGGTCCCAACTCGTAGGCGTAGTGTCCTTTTGGACGTTATCCGCTCCCATGATCGAGCCCGTGGTCGATGTCTTGAACCACCCTGACGCGCTGAACGACGCCGGGTTCGCGATTGTGCTCGTCGTATAGACGTCCGAGCCTGTCGTGCCTGGTGTGGAGATGGCACTGCCTCCGAGCGTGGTCGGGCCCGCCGCGCCGACCGTCACCGTTCCCTCCTCCTGGCCGGTGTTGGTGTGACCCGAGACCTCAGCGAGCGTTTGGGTTGGGGTAGTGACAGAGGGAATGGCTCCCGTGAAACCTGTCGTGCCCGTGTCGGTAAAGGGCCAGTAGAAATTAGCCCCGTCCGCGCTCACCTGGGCGTTGTAGGTCGCCTGAGTCGATTCGCCGTACAGAGTCGATATCGCCGCGGTAGATAACTGAGTCGGAAACACCGCGTAGCCATTGAGCGAACCTTCAAAATATGCAGACGTAGGCTTGTCGGTCCAGGCGGGCGTCGAGTCGAGCTCCGAGCCCCAGCCAATGTGGGCATACCCGGCGTAGTTATATGCGGCGGTCGTCGTCGAACTCGACGCGACGAGTGCTCCGTTCACGTAAAGTTCGCTGCCGTACGTGGTGCCGATCGTTATGGCGAAAAAGTCCCAAGCACCGGTGTCGTAGGCGGTCGTGCTGGTCAACTCCTTAATGGCCGTACTACTGGTCGCAGTCGCCCAGACGAGCTTGCCCGCCGAGTCAATCCACAAATCACGATCATTATCTACGGTGTTAGTCGCAGTCTGAGTGTTTGAGAAGCCGAACAGCGTGCCCTGAGGGTGACTCGTATTGAACCAACCGGTGATGGTGAAGTTCTCGGGATTGCTCTCCGAGACGTACGTCTCCATCTCCCCCGTCGAGCCGTCCAGGGCCGCCGCAGTCGAAGACAATTTGGTCATGCTGGCCCCGTAGGTCACTCCGTAATACGGAAGTGCGTAGTTCCCGTTACCCGAGGTGTCGTTGAAGTACTGCACGCCACAGCCCGGCGACGAAAGCGCGGCCTGGACGCCGCTCACCGAACCCGTCGTACTGANNTATTGAGGACGTTCACGATGGTCGTCGTAAAGAGGGCGGCGGACGCGACGAACGCCGGCAGCAAAGCGTATCCGAGCACCGTGAGTGAGAGCCCGCCGAGCATTCGAGATCTCCGGCGTCTGAATGGTGCTTTCTTCATTTACGGCTTTCTGTACGGCTCGACCCTCGCCACCGTGAGAGGGCCACGCCCAGTTGAGACACTACGCCCGGCTGGCTTGAAACGACTTCGCTGCCCCACGAGCCCGAAGGCTCCGCGAGGCAGCGAAGTTCGTCACGACCTGATGGTTAGGACTGGTTCCAGGTCATCGTCTGAGAGGCGGTCAGTCCCTGATCGATGTTGGTGGCGCTCGAATCGAGCATCACCGTAAAGGTGTAGGGCTGATTGGCGCCGGCGGCGAGCGCGGTCAAACCCTCGGGCGTCGTGGCCTGATTGATCGTGGTACCAGAGACCGACGCGAGTGTCGCTGAGCTGGTGGGCAAAGCGGCGCACGGTGAGGTGCTCGCGGGCACGAGGCAGTGGCTACCGGCGGTAGTTGAACCGAGGCTGATCTCAATGTCCACCTTGCCGCAGAACCCTGAGGTGTCGCTTCCCACGTAACCGTTGGCGTTGGACGCCGCGGCGGCACTGCAGGTGGCGAACACCAGGCTGTCCAGCGAGGCGGCGATGGTCCCGTTATTGGTCATCGTGATCGTCGTCGAAAGCGGCGTGCCACCGGCAACCTGGTTGAGGGTGCCTACGAGCTTGTTGATCGAACAGTTCGCCGAGTTCGACGCCGTCACCGTTCCGCCAGAACCCGAACCTGTCGAGTAGCACGTTACCGCCCCATTTCCTTCCTCGAGCTGCATCGTTCCTGATGAGAAGGTATTAGCGTTGTTCACGATCTGGGCGCTGAAACCTGCGAAGGTCACGGCGGCGGTCGTGGATAACGCGACAACGGCCACCACGGCCGCTACCAGGCCAGCAAAATGGCCCGTCATACTCTTAGACATTGGCATGGGATCAGTCCCCCTTCGGACATTTCTCTACAAACTGTTCGGTAGTTTGAATAGTGCAGAGTATACACAAGCGAATGGTCCCACACAATTAATTTGTAATTACATTTTTGTAAGATTTTTTCGATGGTCTACAACGCTACGTTTCCTTTCATTTACTGGGATTTTTCCTATATTATCTGTAGTTTAACAGTCAGCGGTATGATATAAAACTCAAGAATACAGTCACCTGGGCGCTCTTGAGTTCCCCGTCCCTGGGCTAGTTTTACACAGGTCATGTCTCCAAATACGTCCCTTTCCCCCCGCCAACTGGCCAAAGCGGTGTCCATGGTGGCCCTGGGCGGAGGTGTCGGGACCCTGCTACGTGACCTGCTCCTGCGCTCGAACTGGCTGAGCGCCACCGCCATCCCCCGAGGCTCGGCGGTCTACGGCAGCAACATCGGCTCTTGGACCCACCAGATCCCTTGGATGTTGCTGGTGATCAACTTCATCGGGGTTCTCGCCGCCACTGCGGCCCTCGCCGGGCCCTTGCGACACCATGATCCCAACGACCTCACCAGGCTGGTACTCGTCACGGGGTTTTTTGGTGGTTTCACTTCCTACTCCAGCCTTTTCGTCGCCATCGCGGCGATATGGCACCTGTCCGCACCCGCCGGGGTTGGGGTGCTCGTGGGGGCGGTTGTTTCGGGGGGCGTCGCGGGCTGGATTGGACTGAAGGTCCGCCCGCGATGACGCTTTTACTCGTCACGATCGCCGGCGCCGTGGGCTGCGTCGTACGCTACCTAGCTGAATACACCGTTCGTCGCCACCACCCCACCAGGCGTCCCTGGGCTACCGTCGGCGCCAACGCCGTGGGCACTGCCTTCGCGGGCTGGCTAGCGTACCGTCTCCTCGGTGACGCCGACGCACATGTGCGCTCGATCCTGCTCACCGGATTTTGCGGAGGACTGACCACGTTCTCCTCGGCGTTCGCAATACCCGCGGTGTTACAGCGCGAACACCACGTCGGCTATTCGCTCACCCTGGCACTCGCCACTCCGGTACTCTGCGCGGGCGCGTTCCTCGTGGGTATGTCACTCGCGCACTGACGGCGCGTCAAACCTCGGTCGGATCAGGGGATCAAGAGACGCGCACGACAACGCTCGACGAGCCAACGAAACGTGACGTCGGGCGCCTCGAGTAATTCGGGGTGCCACTGGACGCCGAGGACTTCGGCGTCGGTGGTCTCGAAACCCTCGACCACGCCGTCGCTGGCGAAAGCGCTCGCACGAAGACCGTCGCCCAGGCGTTCAATGGTCTGGTGATGCAGCGAGTTCACCTTGGCGTGTTCACCAACGAGGCCCGACAAAATGGTCGAGGGCACACTCGACACGTCGTGGGTGGCGGTGCGCCCGTCGACGTCCCACTGGGGATGGCCCGCTCCCTCGTCGAGTTCGACGTGTTGATTGAGCGTGCCGCCGTGAGCGACGTTGACGAGTTGAAAGCCGCGACAGATCGCCAGAATCGGCAAGTCGCGCTCGCGCGCCGCCTCGTAGAGCGTGAACTCCCATTCGTCGCGGTCAGTCTCAAGCACTCCTAGATCCTCCTCGGGCTGGGCCCCGTAGCGGGCGGGCTCGACGTCGGCTCCCCCACTAAGGACGAGGCCGTCCAGGTGTTGGACCATTTCTCGAGCGTCGGCGTCTCGCGTGAGCTCAACCGGCAGACCACCCGCGAGAGCGATCGAGTGCACGTAGTCGGTGAAATGCAGGTCGACCGAGAGCCCGGACATTCCCTTGGGCACCGACGAACCGAGCAGTGACGCGGGCCAGCGCCTGCCCGTCACTCCGATCAGTGGACGTACCATCACCCAATCCTATGTTGCGTCGCTCGCCCAATGGCTACACGAAACCCGCACTATCGCTAACGGGACGCGGCGTCCTCGGTCGCGACCAGGTGGCGCGCAGCCCGGGCCTCGTCCACCCGTGAGACCGGCGTGGTCTGGGGGGCGCGGTGCAGTGAGTCGGGGTCAGCTATCGCGCGTTGTTCGATGCGCTCGAGCGCCTCGGCGAGCGCCTCGAGGGTCTGGGGACTCTCGGTCTCGGTGGGTTCGAACATCAACGCCTCATCAACGATCAATGGGAAGTACACCGTCGGGGCGTGGAAGCCTTCCTCGAGCAGGGCCTTGGCGACGTCGAGACCGCGCACGCCGTAAGCCTCCTTCAGCTTCGTGGCGCTCAGCACGCATTCGTGCATGCAGACCCTGTCGTAGGCGGCGGGCAGGGTCTTTTCGATCCGCTTGCGCAACCAATTCGCGTTCAACACCGCCAGTTGTGCCACGCGCGTCAGCCCGTCACCACCGTGCACGTCAATGTAGGCCAGGGCGCGCGCCAGGACCATGGCGTTGCCGTGCCAGCCGTGCACGCGTCCAATCGAGTGAGCCGGCCGTTGCCATTCGTACGCACCGTTCGCGCCACGCACGGCCCGGGGTCCGGGTAGGAACTCCTCGAGTCGCGCGGACACCGCCACTGGTCCCGCACCCGGTCCTCCGCCTCCGTGGGGCGTCGCGAAAGTCTTGTGCAGGTTCATGTGCACGATGTCAAAGCCCATGTCGCCCGGTCGCACCGCGCCCAGAATCGCGTTGAGGTTCGCCCCGTCGTAGTAAAGCAGCCCGCCCACGTCGTGCACGGCCGTGGCGATCTCGATGATCTCCTCTTCGAACAGTCCGACTGTGTTGGGATTGGTAAGCATGATGCCCGCGACGTCGGGCCCGAGCGAGCACTTGAGGGCCTCTAAGTCCACCAGACCTCGATCATTCGAGGGAATGGTCGTGACCTCGTAGCCCCCGAGAGTGACCGAAGCCGGATTGGTTCCGTGCGCCGAGTCTGGGATAAGCACGCGGTTTCGCACGTCTCTCCTTGATTGATGGAAGGCGCGCATGAGCAAGAGTCCGGTGAGTTCACCCGCCGCTCCCGCCGCGGGCTGCAAGGTCGCGGCGCTCATGCCCGTGATGACGCAGAGCTTCTCTTCTAAGCTCACGAGCAACTCGAGCCAGCCCTGGGCTAGTTCGGCGGGCACACCGGGGTGCACGGTGTTAAGACCCGGGTCGGCGGCTATCGCATCACAGAACTTCGGGTTGTACTTCATCGTGCAGCTGCCCAGAGGGTAGGCGCCCAGGTCCACCGAATACTGGCGATGCGAGAGTCGCGTGAAGTGGGCAACGAGATCGCGCTCCGAAAGCTCGGCGAGGGCGACCGTGCCCTTGCTTAGGTGTTCGGCGGGCACCAATTGGTCGAGCGGCGTCGCCGGTACGCCCGTGGTGCGCAATTGATACGAGGAACGTCCGGACACCGAAAGCTCGAACATCGTTGGCTCGCTCTCGTGGCCGAGCAACGGCGCCGACGCCGCGCGCCCGCCTGGTGCTGAAACGTTCGTCGCCATCAGCGCACCGCCTTTCGCAGGGTGTCGACGTAGTGATCGATCTGTTCACGGGTACGTCGTTCGGTCACCGTGACGAGCATGACGTTCTCGGCGTCGTCAATCGAAGGATCGAATCCTTGGCAGAGTTCGCCGACGCTCAACCCGCCGAGAACGCCGTCGTCGCACATCGCACGCAGGACGTCACTCGCCTTTTTGGGCACCCGTAAGGCGAACTCACGAAAGAACGGAAGGGTCGACGTCGCACGCACCCCGTCGATCTTGAGCGCCTCGTCGAACAGGTAGTGCGCTCCCTGGGCGCACCGGGTCGCTACCTCGCGCAGTCCCTGCGTGCCCAGCCAGCCCAACTGGATCGCGGCGGTCACCGCCATGAGGGTCTGATTCGTGCAGACGTTCGACGTCGCCCTCTCGCGACGGATGTCCTGTTCACGCGCGCGCAGCGTTGTGACGAAGGCACGCCGGTCGTTCGAGTCCACGGTCTCGCCGACGATACGCCCCGGTAGACGCCGGACTTGTTCACTACGGCACGCGAAGAGCCCCAGGTAGGGCCCACCAAAGGCGAGCGGTGTCCCAAAGGGCTGACCCTCGGCGACAAAGACGTCCGCACCCCACTCGCCCGCGCTCTTCAAAACTCCGGCCGCCACTGGGTCGGCCGCAACGACGAACAACGCGTCGTGCTCGACACCCCAGCGCTTCGCTTCTGCAAGGTCCTCGAGCACGCCGAGGTAGTTGGGGTAACTCGCCACGATCGCCGCGGCGTCGGCGAGGTCAACGCTCTCCCACTGGGTGCGTCCGTCAAGCAACGGGACCTCGACGAGCTCGTGACCGGTGCCGGCGGCGAACGTGCGCGCGACCTGGCGCCAGTGCGGGTGAACGCCCGTTGAGACGATCATCTTCTGGCGACCCGTGGCACCCGCGGCCATATTGAGCGCCTCGACGAGCGCGGTCGCGCCGTCGTAGAGCGAGGCGTTGGCGATCGGCAGTCCGCTCAGTCGCGACACCAAAGTCTGATACTCGAAGATCGCCTGGAGCACGCCTTGGGCGACCTCGGGCTGGTAGGGCGTATAGGCGGTGACGAACTCCGAACGCGAGGAGAGCATCTTTACTACCGCCGGAACCTCGTGGTCGTAGGCGCCCGCGCCGGCGAAACAGGTGAGCGCCGCGCTCTGGCCCTTGTTGGCGCGCGTGAGGCGACTGAAGTAGTCCGCGACGTCCGGCTCGCTCTGGCCGGGCGCGAGGTCGAGTCCGCCGCTCAGGCGAACCGCCGCGGGAATGTGATCAAAAAGCTGCTCGAGCGACGACATGCCGAGGAAACCCAGCATCGAGTCCACTTCCTCATTCGTGTGCGGTAGGTAGTCGGCCACGTCATTTCACCTTTCGTACGAAGGGCAGCGCGGCGACGCTGGCCTTTACCTCGCGTCCGCGCAACTCGACCTCGAGCGGCGCCCCGACCTCGAGTAACTCATTACACAGCCCAAGCCCGATGCCGCGCTCGAGCACAGGCGAGAAATTCCCCGAACTGAGGGCTCCCAGGTCGCGGCCCTCGAAGTGCACGCGTGCGCCATCGCGCAGCGGTTGGCGGCCCTCGACGAGCACGCCCGTGAGGTGACGACGTGGCCCGCTCGCCCTTTCGCGCTCGACCGCAGCCCTTCCTCGAAACGTCGACTTCTGCCAACCGAGCACCCAGCCGAGGTTCGCTTCGAGCGTCGTTGAGGAGAGACTCAGTTCGTGACCGTAGAGCGGTAGCGCCGCCTCCAGGCGCAGCGTGTCGCGTGCGCCGAGTCCGGCGGGCGTGATACCCGCTCGCACGAGCGCGCGCAAGAGTTCTTCGGCGATTTCGTGGGGTGCGGCGATCTCGATACCGTCCTCACCGGTGTAGCCAGTGCCCGCTACGCGCACTTCGCTGCCGCGATAGCTGAGTCGCTCGACGTGAAAGCGCGCGACCTTGGCGAACGCAGGCTCGACCTGGGCGACCTTTTCACGCGCGCGTGGTCCCTGTACCGCGAGTACGCAGCGCTGGTCGGTGACGTCGAGCCCCGGCAGCGCCGAAGTGACCCCCGAGGTGTTTGAGGCATTAGGCATGACGTCGAACTCGTGCTCGCCGACCCACCACACGATGATGTCGTCCACGACGAAGCCGTCCTCGTTCAACAGGTGCGTGTACTGAGCGCGACCTGGCGCGATCTTCGTGAGGTCGTTGGTGAGCGTTTCCTGCAGGGCGTCGAACATTGCGTCGCCGTCACAACGCACTGTACCCAGGTGCGAGACGTCAAAGACCACCGCGTCTCGTCGGCACGCGAGGTGTTCAGCGACCGTTCCCGACGCGTAGGCGAGGGGCATCTCCCATCC
>PKZO01000019.1:0-5310 GCA_003133125.1 Acidimicrobiaceae bacterium
TCGAAGAAGTCGCGTCGAATCATCGGCTCGCCACCACCGATGTTGATGTAGAAGATCTGCATCGCGGCGATCTCGTCGATAAGGGCCTTGGCTTCGCTCGTCGATAGTTCCCTCGGGTCGCGACGACCCGACGAGGAAAGGCAGTGAGTGCAGGCGAGATTGCAGGCGTAGGTGAGCTCCCACGTGAGACAGATCGGCGAGTTCAGACCTCGCTCGAAACGGTGACGAAGAGACTCAGCGCCCACTGATGATCTCCGAGCGCGCCAGTGCGCTAAGCGCCTTCACGTACTGATAATGCGAACCCGCCGGTATCATCGCCGCGATGGCCTCGTCGGCGCTTCTATACGCGTCAAGGTCACGCACGAGCGCCACGAGTTCGCGTGACTTTAGAAAGACCAGTCGCCGGGTGCCGTGATGGTAGGCCAGGGCGCCAAAGGCTTCGTCGCGCAGCGAGACCTGGTCGCCGAGGCGCCAGGGCAACGACCGGTCAAAGGCCTCCACCGCCGAGAGCGTCACGTTCTAGTAGACCCCGCAGAGTCCGTCTATCGACACTTCTTCGACGAGTAACTCTTCAATCTCGTCGACTTCGACGTCCACATCTTCCTTTTGCACTGTTTCACTCGACACGCGTACTCCTCGGGTTGTCACAAATCTAGTGTTTCACTTCAGTCCAGTGACGCCTCGTGCGAAACTACGAAAGTGACAAGTCTCAGTCCACATCTAGCGGTCGACGAACCGGTCGTCGCGGGGACGCGCGTCGTGCTCGACGCCGACGCCGAGTTCCTCGACCGCAACTTCCTCGTCGGGGGTGCGCCGTGGCGGCTCCTTCGCCTGCCCGGTTCGTCACTCGGGGTCGCCCAGCGTTGGAAGACCGGCGACGTCGTGCGCCGCGGAGAAGAGCGGTTCGCGCGCACCCTCATTCGCCAGGGGCTCCTCCACCCGATCTACGCCCACGACGCTCCCCTGGACGACGTCGACGTCGTCATTCCGGTGCACAACGACATCGGATCATTGCGCCAACTCCTGGCCCAGCTTCGAGGCCTTCACGTGACCGTGGTCGATGACGGTTCACCTGACCCCATCCTCGTTCGTGAATGTGCCCAACAGTTTGGCGCCGATCTGGTCCGACTCGAAAGAAACCTCGGGGCCGCGGGCGCCCGCAACGCCGGCGCAGAAGCCACGTCTCGGCCGTTCCTCTGTTTCGTGGACGACGACGTCAGTCTCGCCAACGCCCGCGAGGTCCTTTCACGGCTTCGCGCGCAGTTCCAGGACCACGAACTCGGCGCCTGCGCCCCGAGGGTGCGAGGCGGCGAGGGCTCGAGCGTCCGCGACCGGTTCGAACAGCGCTTCTGTCCCCTCGACATGGGCCCTCGCGCCACCATTGTGGTTCCGGGTGGACCGGTCAACTACGTACCCACCGCGTGCCTCATGGTTCGCCGTGACGCGTTTGGCGTAGGTTTTGACGAGGAGCTTCGACTCGGTGAGGACGTCGACTTCATCTGGCGTCTCTGGGACCACGACTGGCTCGTGCGCTACCTCGCCAACGTGGAAGTCACGCATCGAGCACGCGCGAGCTGGCGGCGCTGGTGGAACCAACGCGTGCGTTACGGGGGATCGTCGAGCGAGCTCGCCCGGCGCCACGGGGAGCGACTCGCCCCGGTGCGCGCTGACGCCTGGAACCTCGTCGCCTGGCTCAGCGCACTCGTCGGTTTGCCCCTGGTCGGTGTGCGAATCGCCCGGGTCGCGCGCGACCGACTCGAGGAGAAGTTCACAGAACAAGCCGACGAACCCAAGGCCCTCGCCAACGCCATCGTCGCTCGGACGATGGTCCGTACCGGTGGGCCGTTGTCGCGCGCCGTTGTTCGCACTTACGGTCTCGTACTGCTCGGTGCGGCGTTGCACCCCCGACTGCGCCGACCCGCGTTGACACTTTTCGTCATTGGCACCGCCTGGCGCTGGCGCCATCAGCGCCTGCACCTGGAGGACGTACCGCTCGCGCTCGCCGACGACGCCGCGTACGGCGTCGGTGTTTTCCAGGGCGCGTGCCGTACGCGCTCGCTCCTGGCCCTGAAGCCGCGCATCACCACGTCATCGATCACCTTGCGTGACGTACTCGGCGTCGCCCAACTTCGTCCAACGAGTTCCAAGGAGTGATGGAGTTTCTCAGGTCTTCAAGCGCACAGCACTGTCTTGGCGAACGAAATCTAAACCGCGAAGACCCCGACGACGCCTTCCAATCCTAGAAAGTCATCGGCGTTACGCGTAAAGAGAGGAAGCGTCAGCGAGCACGCCGTTGCAGCGATCATCAGATCAACGGCCCGGGCTCCGCGCGCCTTGCGACCTGTCGCCGCTTTCGCGGCGAACACTCTCCCATAGGCTCGCGCGGCGTCTGCGTCGAAAGCCAGTGGACTGACCGTCGCCTCGGTGCGTTGGAGTCGGTCTTGGCGACGCGCTCGCTCGTCAGCGTCATCAGTGGCGTGAGGGCTAGCGGCGAGTTCGGCGAGCGTGAGCGCGCTGATTGCCAACTCGCGAGGCAATAGCTGCGCATCGGTCTTCTCGAGATCGATGAGAACTGAGGTATCGATCACGCCGCGAAGTGGACGAGACGCGTCAGCCACGAGGCTCAAGGTCTTGTGATGCTTGCAGATCGAGATCGCTACGAAGTCGCAGGAAGTCAACACCCGGTGCGCCGTCGAAGTCGGCCTTCACTGTCTCAACACGCACGAAACGGTACCGACGAAGCGGTACGAGCTCGCCCACGGGCACGCCGTTTCGCGTCACCACGTAAGACGCCCCTTCATCAAGGCCACGCATGATCTCGCCACTCTCATTGCGCAGCTGGCGCTGGGTGATCTCCCGGTCCATTCCCCCACGTGTAGCACAGCGTGCTACACGTGGCCCCATTCCTAGAACCGGATCACTCCTCGCAGGTTCTCGCCCGANNCGCAGCAGACGCGGCACCTGGATCCGTGGGTTCTCCGAACCGAACACCGTGCCTCGAATCTCCTGATTGGTCATCGAGAGCATCGTCACGTTGAGATCGACGGTGGTCAGGTTGTGCGCCGCCAGCGACGTCACGACGATGACGCCGCCCTTGGCGGTGATCGATCGCGCTTGCTCGAACAACTCTGACGTGAGATTGTCGACCGTGATGATCACGACGTCACAGAGCTTGCCCCACGTGAGCTCGGGCAAGATATTGAACGCGGCGTCCAGCGTCGTCGCGCAGCCGTGAGTGGCTCCGATCTTTAGTGCCCGATCGATCTTGGACTGATTCGTGTCGATCGCGATGACCGCGCGAGCGCCCGCCATCGCGGCCCCCTGCACGGCACCTGATCCGACGCCACCGCAACCGATCACCGCCACCGTGTCCCCGGGCTTCACGTCGCCACGGTTCACCGCCGAACCAAATCCTGTCGAGATGCCGCACGAGATCAAAGCCGCCGCGCGAAGGTCCAACCAAGGCTCGATGCGGATGAGCGACGCCTCGTGGACAACGATGTATTCGGCGAATGAACCCACCTGACACATCCGGTTGAGGTTCTCCTCACCGAGGTGGTGTCGCCACGTACCGTCAGAGATCATCGGGCCCGCGAGGATGGTCGCACCCATGTCACAGATGTACTGACGACCCGACAAGCAGTACTCGCATTTGCCGCACGAAGGTACGAACGAGACGGCGACGTGATCGCCCACCGCGATCGAGGTCACGTCGGGTCCCACCGACTCGACGACGCCCGAACCCTCGTGGCCACCGATCACGGGGAACATCGTCCTTCGACCCGAGATCATCTCGAGGACCTCAGGCTCGTGGGTGATGTCGCCGTGGCGCAAGTGCTCATCGGAAAAGCACAGACCCGAAAATGCCATCTTGACCTTCACCTCGTGGGCGTGCGGCTCGTCGATCTCGATGACCTCGGTGCGCCATGGTCCATTCGCTTCGGTCACGACAGCCGCTTTGACCTTCATAATTCCCCCCAATACTTGGCCCCGACTACGGGGGCCACATTTCGCCACACTACTTATTAAGTATTGACCGGGGAAACGTTCTCTCCAACACTGGGTCAGGAATCCCAGTTTCCCAGTAACGAAAGGCCCCGAATATACGCGTAGGTTCAATTCTCGGCGGGTAGCTCGTCTCGCGTCTGACCGATGACGGTGCCGGGCAGGCCACCTGGAACTCGCTGACTTTCTGGGCGTGAAAGACCTTCCACTCCTGACTTTGGCTGCCATTTCCGCCTCAAGATGGTTCAGTCGGACCCAGGCGGCTCGAAAGATAGAACAATCGCTTTGAAGGTATGGCGGCATTGAGGGATCCTCGCTGGCCGTGTTCCTTCACAATTCGTACTCCGACGAGATCGAGCCCACGTTCCTAATGAACCTTTACTTCTCCTAGGTGAGACCTTGAAATCGAATCTTGACAAAGGGGATCCATACCGAGACGAGGCTGGATCTTCGTATACAGGCTGTTTGCGCTAACCCTTTGACGTCTATAAGATTTGACGCAATTTATCCACGCGACTGAAGAGCGCGGGGCGGGAGGGCTCGTCATGAGCGCATCACCTTTGGAAATGCTGAGGTCGCGGCTAAAGTTTTCAATCGCGCGCAAGCCGGTTCGACTCATCGGCATAGTTCTCGCTTCATTCACGGTTACGTTCGGCCTTTTCCAGTTCATCCCTGGTACCGCAAACGGCGATGGCACGAGTTGGAGTAACACACCGATTGAACTTACGAACTTCCCCGGTAATTCGCCGACAAACGATGGCGCCTACGGAGGCGACGCGTATCTCAAGTCGATCTCGTGCGCGTCACCGGGCAATTGCAGTGCCGGTGGTTACTACTACGCCGACGGCTCTCAAGCATTCGTGGTGAATGAAAGCAACTATACGTGGCAGACACCTCAAGAGATCACCGACTCCAGTGACGTCAACCTCGGAAACGAAGAGGTTGATGGTGGGGCATACATTGCGTCCGTTTCGTGTGCGCCAGACGGAAGTTGCAGCGCCGGTGGTTACTACTACGACTCAGACAATAATAGGCAGGCGTTCGTCGTGAACGGCACCACCAGCTCCGCTTGGGGCGACGCGCAAACCATTACGAACGGAACCGACGACCTGGGCAGCCTGGGGGACGATCATGTGGCAGCGGTCGTGTCAGTTTCGTGCGTGGGGGTTGACAGCTGTAGTGCCGGTGGTTATTACTACGACAGCAACAGTTACGAACAGGCCTTCGTGGTGAATGAAGGGTCCACCGGCACCTGGGGTGACGCTCAAACCATTACGAACGGAACCGACGACCTCGGCAGCCTCG
>PKZO01000019.1:5406-9582 GCA_003133125.1 Acidimicrobiaceae bacterium
AACGAAGGCTCCGAAGGATCATGGGCTGGTGACGCACAGGAAATAACGCTCCCCGCAACCGGCAATGATGAGACCTTCTTCGATAATTACGATTCGTCGATATCGATCTCATGCCCGTCAGCGGGGAACTGCACGGCCGGGGGTGACTACGAGTACACCGAAAGCGTCGTCGACCCGATTGGAGCCTTCGTCGTGAGTGAAGTGGACGACAGTTGGAGTACTCCAGCCCAAGAAGTCTTGGGTCCTGACGGCAACGGCCTTGGTCTCTACGATGACGGCACGGACGGCAAAGCGAATTTGAGCTCGATTTCGTGCGCGTCGGCCGGCAATTGCACTGCCGGTGGGTGGTATTACGACGGTGAAAATGACCAGGCCTTCGTAGTCAGCGACGTGAACGGCACCTGGAGTGACGCCGTCGAAGCGCCGGGAGTGACCGCTGATGGTGCCAATGGCAGCGGCGATACATATCTCGGTGACGATAACAGCGCCGAAGTAGACGCAATCTCGTGTCCGACCTCGGACAGTTGCAGTGTCGGTGGAAATTATGACCTCGATACTCCCGCCTTCGTTTGGAATCAAGGCTCTGCTGCACCGACCTATCACCCGGTGATTTCGACAACCACGACGACGACCACGACGACGACCACGACCACGACCACGACCACTACAACGATCCCGCCGAGACCGAAGCCTCGCCCGCACTTCCTTCCAGTGAAGGTGTACTTCGCCAATGATGAGGCGATCATCACCCCGCACTACGAGAGCGAACTGCGATCATTGGCGGGCGAACTCGTAAAATACGGCCAAACCCACCTTACGATTACGGGCTACGCAAACGAGTTAGGCACGTCACAACTGAACCTCCCGCTCAGTGTTCGGCGTGCGAACGCCGTGGCGAATTACCTGCGGGCACTACTGAACAGTGACAACTACACGTCGATCAACTTCACGGTCACTGGCAACGGCGTTCTCAGGTTATATTCGAATCTCGCGCTTGACCGCGTCGTAATCGTCAATTCCTAGGCCCAATCAGATGGCCCGTACGCTTCACGCCCGCTGTGCAAGGTGCGTGAAGTTTACGGGTTCACATCTGTTCGGGAGCCTCGATACCCAGTAACGACAAGCCCAGACAGAGGGTGCGGGCGCTCAACTCACAAAGAGCGAGCCGTTCACTTCGAGTCTGGCCCACCGAGGAGAGCACCGGACACGCCTCATAGAAAGAGGTGAAGCGTTGGGCGAGGTCAAAGAGATAGACGCAGAGCCGGTGCGGCTGGAGCGCCTCGAGCGAGAGCGCGAACGCCTCGGGGAAGGCGAGCAGTCCGAGCGCCAGGTACCGCTCGGCCGGGTCCTCGAGTGCGAAACTCGCCGTGTCAGGGTCAAAGGGTGAACCGAGTCGGCGAAAGATCGAGCGAACCCGGGCGTGCGCGTACTGCAGGTACGGTCCGGTGTCGCCCTCGAAGGCGAGCATCCGGTCGAGGTCGAAGATGTAATCGCGCTGGCGTTCGGTCGACAGGTCGGCGTACTTGATGGCCGCTCGGGCAATTTGAGTCGCGAGATGAGCGCGCTGGTCCGCGTCAAGGTCGCTCTTTCGCTCCTCGAGCGCCCGGTAGGCACGGTCAGTGGCTTCGTCGATGAGTCCGACCAGTTTGACCGTCTCACCGCTGCGGGTCTTGAACATCTTGCGATCGGTCCCGAGCACGTTGCCAAAGGCCACGTGTTCGCAGCGCACGTTTTCGGGAAGCCATCCCGCGAGGCGCGCGACCGCGTAGATCATCTCGAAGTGCTGGCCCTGGGGGGCGCCCACCACGTAGAGCAGCTCGTCCGCGTGCAGATTCGTCACGCGATCGCGCACCGCCGCGAGGTCCGTTGCGGCGTAGCCGTAACCCTCGTCACTCTTCTTCACGATTAGCGGCAACGGCTCGTTCTCGCGGTTGGTGAAGCCCGGTGGGAACACGCACAGCGCACCGTCACTCTCGGTGAGCAGACCCTTCTTCTCGAGATCGCTGACGACGTCGTCGAGCATTGCGTTGTAGTACGACTCGCCCACCACGTCAGCGGGCGTCAATGTCACGTCGAGTTTCGCGTAGACCTCGGCGAAGTACGCAATCGACTCATCCACCAAGATTCGCCAGAGCCGACTCGTCTCGGGGTCGCCCGCCTGAAGGGCGACCACGCGCGCACGACTGCGCTCCTTGAAGGTGTCGTCCTCTTCGAACTTCTTACGCGCCGATCGGTAAAACGAATCGAGGTCACCTATGGAAAGCGAGGCGATCGCCTCATCCTCACCCAGGTCCACGAGGTGTTCGATCANNTCGCCGTCGAAGCGGTACATGCGTGCGAGCGCGTCGCCGATCACCGTCGAGCGAAGGTGACCCACGTGCATCTCCTTGGCGACGTTGGGGGCCGAATAGTCAATGACCACGATCTTTGGCGGATTCGCCATGGCGACACCAAGGCGCTCGTCGGCTAGAAGTCCGCGTAGTTGGGCGTCCAAGAAGGCCGGCGAAAGCGTGATATTGAGGAATCCGGGACCCGCGACGGCGACGGTGGCAATACCCGCGAGGTCGAGTGACCCACAGATCTCCTCGGCGACCTCACGCGGCGGGCGATTTACACTCTTGGCAAGGGCCATGACACCGTTGGCCTGGTAGTCACTGTGCTCGGACTGGCGTAGCACCGGATCGGCGCCAGACTCGATTCGAGCAAAGCCAAGGGTCAGGCGTTCGTTCAAAATGTCATACATGGACGTCACCTTTCTATTCTCGCACCTGAACACGACACCCTGGACGAGACCGCGTCGCGGCAAGTTCGTGAACACGGCAGAATGGACTCATGACTAGTCCCTCACGCAACTCCTTTGGCGCCAAGTCCAGCCTCAAGGTTGGCACCCGATCCCTCGACTTCTTCTCTTTGAAGGCCGAAGCGCTCGCACCCTTCGGCGTCGAACGCCTCCCCTACAGCATCAAGGTGCTCTTAGAGAATCTGCTGCGCCACGAGGATGGCGTGAAGGTACACGCCGCGGACATCGAGGCGCTCGCGCGTTGGGCCGAGACACCCAACCGTCACGGCGAGGCGGCCGGGGAGGACGCCCGCGAGATCGCCTTCACCCCCGAGCGAGTGCTCATGCAAGACCTCACGGGGGTGCCCGCAGTGGTGGACCTGGCTTCCATGCGCGACGCCATCATCGCTCTCGGCGGACAAGCCAACAAGATCAATCCGTTGGTCCCCGTAGAACTGGTGATCGACCACTCGGTCATCCTCGAGCGCACCGGCACCCCCGAGAGCTACGAGCAGAACGTCGCCATTGAGTACGAACGCAACATCGAGCGCTACACCTTCTTGAAGTGGGCCCAGAGTTCCTTCGAGAAGTTCCGCGTCGTGCCCCCGGGCATGGGCATCTGTCACCAGGTCAACCTCGAACACCTCGCACGCGTGGTCTTCGAGAACGACGGCGTCGCGTACCTCGACACCGTCGTAGGCACTGACTCACACACCACCATGGTCAACGGTCTGGGCGTGCTCGGATGGGGCGTCGGGGGCATCGAAGCTGAGGCGGGAATGCTCGGACAACCAACGTCGATGTTGATCCCNNCTCACGATCACCGAACTGCTGCGCAAGCAGGGCGTCGTCGGCAAATTCGTCGAGGCCTTCGGACCGGGAGTCTCGTCGCTCTCGCTCGAGACCCGCGCCACCATTGGCAACATGTCGCCCGAATACGGCGCCACGTGCGCAATCTTCCCGATCGACCAGGTGACCCTCGACTACCTCGCCTTCACCGGCCGTCCGAAGGAACAGCTCGAGTTGGTCGAGACCTACGCCAAGGCCCAGGGCCTCTGGCACGACGCGAACGTAGTTGAACCCACCTACTCCGAGTACGTCGAACTGGACCTGTGGACCGTCGAGCCCAGCCTCGCGGGTCCCAAGCGTCCCCAGGACCGCGTCTCGCTCGCAGGTGCTCGCGGCGCCTTCCGCGACGCACTCGGTCGCGAGGTGAAAGAGGTCCACGGACTCGCCTACGCCGAAGACCTCAAGGACGGCGCGGTCGTTGTCGCGGCGATCACGTCGTGCACGAACACCTCGAACCCTTCGGTACTCGTCGCGGCGGGACTGGTCGCGCGCCGCGCGGTCGAACTTGGTCTGACGACCAAACCGTGGGTCAAGACCTCACTCGCTCC
>PKZO01000015.1:0-13621 GCA_003133125.1 Acidimicrobiaceae bacterium
ACCACATCAATCAACGTGCATCGGTCTACCACCGAGAAGAAGCCGTCACGACATAGGTCGGGATTCTTGGCAGATTCGCTTCACCGAAACGAGGACCGTCGTCAAGAGGTATCGACCCGAGCGACGCTCTTCACCTTTTTCGAGTGAACGAGTTCGTGGCGTCATACTGGAGTTGTGGTGAACGCAAGTAGTTCCATGCGCCCTCGCGCCTGGACTCGATTCGGAAAAAAGTGAGCGCCGTGTCGCCGGTCCTCTCTCGCAACTCGCACCGTTGGTCCGTGCTCGCGGTCGTTTGCGTGTCCGCGCTCATCATCAACGTCGATAACACAATCCTTAATGTGGCCCTACCTACGCTCGTGCGCGACCTTCACGCCTCTTCGAGTCAGTTGCAGTGGATTGTCGACTCGTACTCAATGGTCTTTGCGGGACTGCTGCTCGTCGCGGGGAGCCTCGCTGACCGCTACGGTCGAAAGCGCCTTTTTCTCATCGGACTGATCACGTTCGCCGGCGCGTCCATTGGCGCAGCCCAATCGGGGTCAGTGGACTGGCTTATCGCGTGGCGCGCCGTGATGGGGCTGGGGGCGGCACTGACGATCCCCGCTTCACTGTCGATACTGAACGACGTCTTTCGCGATCCGACGCAACGCGCGAAGGCCATCGGCGCTTGGGGCGGGACGATTGGTCTGGGCATCGCGATTGGTCCCATTGCGGGAGGATTACTGCTTTCGCGATTCTGGTGGGGCTCGATCTTTCTCGTCAATGTTCCCGTCGCCGTCGCGGGCGTCGTCGGTGTCATCTTCTTGGTCCCCGAATCGAAGAATCCACAGACCGCACGTCCTGACCGCGCGGGCGCGCTGCTTTCAATCGTGGGACTGGGACTGTTGCTGTGGGCGATCATCGAAGCCCCGATCGAGGGTTGGACCTCCGGTCTCGTACTGGGAGCCTTGGCCGCGAGCCTCGCGGTTCTCGGTTCCTTCGTCTTCTGGGAATCTCGTAGTTCTCATCCCATGCTAAAGCTCAGCCTTTTCTCCAATCGCCGCTTCTCGATCGCGGCACTGGGCGAGACCCTAGGAACCTTTGGCCTCCTGGGCGCGTTGTTCGTGCAGACGCAGTTCCTGCAGTTCGACCTCGGTTACTCTCCTCTTCAGGCCGGGCTACGTATCTTGCCCATCGCAGCGACCCTGGTCATCGTGGCGGCGCTCTCGC
The DNA here is from genome assembly GCA_003133125.1 of Acidimicrobiaceae bacterium. Classification (GTDB taxonomy): domain Bacteria; phylum Actinomycetota; class Acidimicrobiia; order Acidimicrobiales; family RAAP-2; genus RAAP-2. The sequence continues at coordinate 1,207 of PKZO01000015.1, forward strand.
CGTTCATCGTCCGGGTCCTTGACGTTAAATTCACCGTGGGCGCTGGCCTCGTGTCGATCACTGGCGGCCTCTGGCAAGTCTCAGCGGTGTCATCGAGTGCCGCTACCTACGCCCAGGTCGTGCCCGGGCTCTTGCTACTCGGCCTCGGCGCCGGCCTCCTCATGCCAACAGCAACCAATTCGGTGGTCGGATCTCTCCCCCAGGGAGATTCGGGCGTTGGTTCAGCGAGCAACGCCGTCGCACTCCAGTTAGGAGGCGCACTCGGCGTTGCCGTGATTGGAAGCGTCCTGTCCACGCGCTACCAGGACAACCTCGGCGCGGCACTCGTCGGACACCTCATTCCCCCTGGCGCTAAGCAGACAATTCTCGGTTCCCTCGGCGGGGCGCTCGGTGTGGCCCAGAGAGCCGGCGGTGACACCGGTGTGCTGCTGGCTCGTGCGGCTCGAAGCGCGTTCATGAGCGGAACAGCGCTCTCCTTGCTCGTCGGTGCCGTCGTTGCCCTCGTTGGTTCCCTACTGATGGTCGTTTGGTTGCCATCTCGAGAGGCCAGGCCTTCGACCACCCTGCAAAACAATCCTGAGCGCGGCGAGAGTAAAAAAAACTAAGGCAACTGATCGTGACGTCCTTCACGGTTCGCAGTTCTTGAGTCCGCGCTCAACCGAGAAATCAGGAAACAGGGCCCGGTTCGTTCCAGCGCCGCCGAAGTTGGTGAAAGAGATCGTCGGCGATCTTGCCCGCCCTTTCATCAAGGTCCGTGGACTCAAGGTCGGGACGGAGCCGCTGGCCCACCGCTCGCACCACACCTCGAAAGACCGCGCCGTCGAGTGGCACGTCCACGGCACGCTCGCCGATTTCTCGACTGCTCAGGCCTGACATCAACTGGACTACTTGGGATCGAATGTCAACCACTTCAAGGCCGAGTTCGTTAAGGACGCGCACCGCCGAATCGTCACCCTGACGCAGGAGACCGAGCAGCAAGTGCTCGGTGCCGATGTAGGAATGACCGAGCTGCAACGCTTCGCGCAGCGATAATTCCAGGACCTTCTTTGCGCGTGGCGTGAAGGACGGCGAATTAGAAGAAGTGCCATGGGCGGACTTTGGCAGCTCCTTGACCTTTTCGCGAATGGCGTCGCACGTGACCCCTAATGCGTCCAGTGACTTTGCGGCGAGCCCGTCGCCTTCACGCGCCAGACCCAAAAGGATGTGTTCGGTGCCGATGAGGTCGTGATTGAGCTCGCGTGCTTCATCTTGGGCGTAGGCGAGAACTCGACGGGCCCGATCGGTGAATCGTTCAAACATAGTTTCCTCCGTTGCAAACTACCGCTATTTCGAACCTTGCGAACCTCGAGACCCTCGCCGCTGCTCTTAAGGTATTCCAATGGTCGATGATTGGTCGGATTGACGATGTTGTGGGCATCCATCCAGCAGACCTGGGAGCCGTTCGTCCTCGTGATCGGACTGCTGCTCATTGGACACATCGCCGCGAGCGACGGCATCTTCGAAGCGGCGGGATCGCGGCTCTCTCATCTACGCGGCGGCCCGGTCGTCCTCTTCGTCTCGATGATGATCCTCACCGCACTGGTCACGGCGACATTGAATCTGGACACCTCGGTCGTCTTCCTGACGCCGGTCCTTCTTTCGACGGCACGTCAACGCTCAGTCGACGAAAAGGCCTTTCTGTATGGTTCGATCTTCATGGCCAATGCTTCGTCACTGCTGTTGCTCGGTTCTAACCTCACGAACGTTCTCGTCTTTTCTCGGTCCGGCGTCCAAGGCACCACGTTCACCCGCACGATGTTGCTGCCGTGGCTCGTCTCGGTCGTGCTCACCACCGCCGTCGTGCTGGCGTGGCGTTGGCGGGCTCTTTCGGTGGCGCCGAAATCCTTTCACGGCGACGCCAAGCGCCTCACCCTGGGTCCGGGGCTGCTCGGCATCGCCGGCGCAACGATTCTGATGCTCGCGCTTAGTCGCCCCGCCGTTCCCGTGCTCGCGGTCGGACTGGGCGTCGTGGGCCTTGACCTCTGGCGAAGGCGAGGTGTCAGATTGATGCCCATTGTTCGAAGTGCGAATCTGGTAGTGATTGGCGGTCTCTTCGTCTTTGCGACGTGCGTCTCAGTTTCCTCGCGCTACTGGCATCTTTCCCAGCACCTGGTCGGCTCGACGACTATTTGGCAGACAGCAGGGATTTCCGCGCTCCTGTCAAACGTCATCAACAACCTTCCTGCCGCCGCTCTGTTGTCGGCCAAGCTTCCTGCTCATCCCTACAGTCTCTTGCTGGGCCTCAACCTTGGACCGAACCTCACGGTGCTCGGAGCACTCTCGTCGGTCTTGTGGCTGAAGGTGTCCAAGAGGGAGGGAGCGACTCCTTCGGTGTGGACCTTCTCCAAAATCGGCGCCGTGGTGACCTTGGTGACGTTGATTGGCTGTCTCTGGGTTCTCCAGGTATGACCCGGGCACTCAGTGGCGTCAAAGAGACCCGCGAAGTAATCCACGGCCAGTCAATTTAAGACGAGAGGAAGCAGCTCCAGTTCGAAGGTTATGACGACGGTGCCATACCGTTCAGTTCGCTCAGGTCATCGGCACCGAGTGACAACGCGGCCGCAGCGACGTTCTCACGCAAGTGAGTCAAGGTTGACGTGCCCGGAATGAGCAGGATATTCGGCGAACGCTGGAGCAACCACGCTAACGCGACCGCCATCGCCGTGACCTCCAGTCGTGAGGCGATCGCGTCCAACTCGTTGGATTGCAACGGGTTAAAGCCACCCAATGGGAAATATGGAACGTAGGCAATTCCTTGGGCCGCGAGTGAGTCAATCAGGTCGTCATCAGACCGGTTGGCGACGTTGTAGAAGTTCTGCACGCAAACGATCGGCGCAATGTCCTGGGCCTCGACGATCTGCTCAGCCGATACCGTGCTGAGCCCGAGGTGCTTGATCAAGCCCTCTTGTTGCAGTTCTACGAGTGCGCCGAACGGCTCGGAGATCGAGCCGGGTTCCGGAGCGCTCATTCCTCCGACGCGAAGGTTCACGACGTCGAGCGCTTCGAGTCCGAGACGCGCGAGATTGTCGTACACGGCTTGACGGAGTTGCTCGGGAGATCGCGCGTGGGGCCAGCCGCCCTGGGCATCTCGGAGTGCGCCCACTTTCGTGACGATACACAATGAATCGGGGTAAGGGAAAAGAGCTTCTTTCACGATCTCATTGGTGATGAACGGTCCGTAGTAGTCGCTGGTGTCGATGTGGTTGATGCCGAGCGCGATGACCTCACGCAGCACGCGAATCGCCTCGTCACGGTCCTTAGGTGGTCCGAAGACCCCGGGGCCCGCCAACTGCATGGTGCCGTAGCCCATGCGGGTAACCGTAAGGTCCTCGGCCAAGTTGAACGTGCCACCAGGAACCGTATTTGCAGTCACGGATATTCCTCTCTTCGTCATCGCACTTCAATGACCGACCAACCCAGACTAGGAGTTGAAGCCCTGGACGCAACAGTGTCCGTCAACTTGGGCTACGAATTCGCGCTCAGTTCCATCAGGGCCCGTTCGGCCGCACCGCGCAGCAGGCACTCTGCCTCGATGCTCTGGCGAGGAGTCGATCCCCATACTGAAGCCATCACCTCATGATGCCACTGACAACCCAGCAACGTGGCAACTTCTACAACAATGGACTGGCGATCGATGTACTAAGTCAGTCCAATAACGCAACGCCCCCTAGACGGTTCCAGGCGCATTGACAGCTTCATAGACCGAGATAGTTGGTTCTCCATTCATCCCTATCGAAGCCATGACGTCGCCAATCTTCGGGTTCGCGGCGAAGAAGTTGTGAAACTGCTCCGCTGACTGCCACTCGTCGATGACCATGAGTTCATCATCCCCTGATACGAAACGGTGGCTGATAAGTCCTCCGCCATTCGCGCTTGCCGTTGTTTCTTCAAAGAAGGACGCATTGACGTGGAGACCTTTGATCGCTTCTGCAACATCGGCGACCGGAAACTTCACTGTGACAACGACACTCATAGCGGTGTCCTCTCTAACTAAATGACGCATCGCCAGAAGCGACCTTGGGCAGAATAACCCATGACAAAGAATTTCCAGTGAATTTCTTGTGTCAGTTAGAGATCACCTGCACCGAACGGGACGTCGACGGCGAGTTCACGGAGAGCTTCGAGAGCCACGATCTCGAGGGCGCGCTCGTGCGTCGAGGCGAGGACCACGAAGGCCGCCGCCCCGTCGCGATAGGCACGGAGCCAGTTGACGGCGGTCACGCACCATCGGTCGCCGGGCACCAAACCCGGAAACCCGTGGTGAGGCATCGGCGTGGAGAGGTCGTTGCCGATTACTCTCTGGTGCTCGAGAAACTCGGCGGTGACCACGGCACAGATGGTGTGGCTCCCTTCGTCCTCTGGTCCCGACGTGCAACAACCGTCTCGGTAGAAGCCGGTGACGGGGTCGCTGCCACACGGCTCCAAGGGCCCACCCAGTACGTTTCGATCATCCACGTGCCAAGTATCGCTTATGAGCCTGACCCGGCGCTCCATTTGTGAGCAGCTGGTCGGGCACGTTGAAGCCACGAGGGCCGTCTTGCACCAGCAATTCGGGGTATTGCCCAACGAGGCTTCACTACCCGGAACTACATTGTCCCTTAGCTAAAAATTGGGGGTCATGAGATGACGAAGTTCCTAATCTCGTTCGATGACGGAGCGATGAGCTTCTCCAAGGAGGAGACGCCGGCTGTGGGAGAGGCCGCGCACCAAGTGATGCGGGCAGCACAAGAGGCGGGAGTATGGGTCTTCGGTGGCGGGCTCGAGAGCCAGCGAGCGAGCGTCGTCTCCACTGACGGGATGGTGACGGACGGCTCTTACCCGGAGACCAAAGCTGTTATCGGCGGGTTCGCGATAGTTGAGGTGTCATCACGCGATGAGGCTCTGAAGTGGGCCACGGAGTTCGCCGTTGCCTGCCGCTGTGCTCAAGAGGTCCGCGAGATAATTTTCGACCCGCTCATCTGATCAGGGGTGCTCGCTCCAGCCTCTGCCCTTCTCGGGTTCGACTACTCATAACTGAATATCCTTGCCATGAACGGCGTTTGAAACAATCTGACAGCCCTCAATTCAAGTCCCCGAGCACCCTCTTCGACAAGGCGGGACTACCCGCGATGAAGTAAGTGGGTCTTTGAAACGTCCTCGGTTGTGCTGCCCACGTCGATCGCTTCAGCATTGGTCGCACCGCTTCGATCAAAGTACCCGGCTGGGACCGGATTCGACGCGCTATCATCAGCGACAATTCGACTGCGACCGCGAGTAGGAGGATGCATGCGCACACCAGAGACCACGTTGGATTCGCGCTACAGCGATCCCAATGCTGTAGCAACGAACTGGGAAGTAACCCGTCGGGAAATCGAATCCGCACAGCTTTTCTGGCTTACGACGGTGCGCGTTGACGGGCGACCGCACGTGACTCCTCTCGTTGCGGTCTGGTTCGACGACGCTCTGTATTTCACCATGGGTGAAGGCGAACAGAAGGAGAGGAACCTGCGCGACAACCCCCACGTCATCCTTACGACTGGTCGCAATGACTGGCGAGAGGGCCTCGACGTCGTCCTCGAGGGCGACGCTCGGCGGGTCACTGATGAGGCGGTGCTTGAAAGTCTCGGGGAAGCCTGGGGCGCCAAGTGGGATGGCCGCTGGAACTACTTCACTCGAGATGGTCGCTATTACCATCCCGATGGCTTCGAAGTTCTCCCCTACACGGTTGCGCCCACCAAGGTGCTCGCCTTCGCCAAGGGTATGTTCGGACACACGGTGCACCACTTCAGCGAAGATTGAGCTTGGCGATTCGCTTGGAATAGTGCGGCCACCGCTTACGTTGGGACACCTCAATCTGGGTGTTTTATTTCATCAGGTAGACTGACAAGTAACACTTGAGTTACTGAGTAGATGAAAGGCGAGTAGATGACAGATGTTCAGTCACCGAGGCTGATCTACCTGGTGAAGCAGCTAGAACTGGCGGTCCGAGCCCGCCTAGACCTGATCTCTCGTGAATATGGCGTGACGACAACCCAATACACCGCGCTCAGTGTGCTTAGGGTGCGACCGGGGATGTCTTCTGCCCAACTTGCCATTCGATCATTTATTAAACCCCAATCCTCACACCAAACGGTTGCCCAGCTCGAAGCCTTGGGTTACATCGAGCGTCGAGCTGATGAACTCAATCAGCGGATTCTAAGAATCACACTTACTGACGAAGGTCGCGCGCTTCTGGAATCGTGCGATGGCGCCGTTAACCAACTCGAAGAAGAGATGTTCGAAGGGTTTGAGAAACCGGAACGACTGAAACTGCAGACCTTACTCAACCGCTGCGTGAGTAACCTGACGCCCTGAGTTCTGAACGCTAGCTTCTTGAGGCTCCGGCAGTGAAGCGTATTCGTTAGAACTTCTCCATGCTTTTTGAGTGACCTACGTAACGATGAGTGCGTCTAACGCGACTACACCTTGACCAATCGGGAGTACCACGAGTGGATTCACCTCGATCTCTACGCATCCAGGTGTCGCTCGAAGAATTCCACCGATGAGTTCAATCGCGTTCGCGAGAGCGTCAAGGTCGGACATTGCTCCACCCCTAGCTCCACGCAACGTGGCTGCGCCGCGCAACGAATCGATGGCGTCGAGGATCTCGTTTCGATCTGCGTCTACGGCAACTACGACCGCGTCCCTGACGACCTCCGCCCAGACTCCTCCAAGACCAATCAGGACGGTATCTCCCCAAAGGGCATCTCTTCGCGCTCCGATGATCATTTCGATCCCGCCGTTCACGACTTCTTCGACGAGAACGCCGTCGACCACGGCTTGTGGAAGAGTGTCTCGAATCCGAGTCAACATCTCTTCGTGAACTCGAACGAGCGCTGTTTCCTCGCTGACGACGACCACGGCGCCAACCTCGCTCTTGTGCGGGATCTGTCTCGAGACCACTTTTAACACCACCGGGTAGCCCAGACGCGTTGCAGCCGCCTGAGCGGAGTACACGTCGAAGGTCAGTTCACCCTTTGGAACTCGCAATCCCGCGTCAGAAAGCAGTTTCTTCGCCTCGTATTCGTTCATCTGGCTGCTTGAATCGAGACTGAGGGCTACGGATTCACGAGATGAAGTGCGAGAGGACGCGCGTCGCACTGTTCGCGAATAATCAGTCACGTTTCGCGCAGCGATGAGTGCCCGTTCAGGAGAACGAAATAGGGGCAAACCCTCGTCATAGATCTTCAACTTGTTCTCTGGGGGCAATGGTGACTCTCCGCCCATGATGGTGTAGATCACCGGCTTGTGAGCGCTGACGAGTACCGGTAGCAGCGCGTCCACTTGCTGGGTCCCCTGTACCGTCGATCCTGGCATTGATGAGATCACGAGACATCCCACTTCATCGTCACCGAGCAACGTCGACGCGACTCGACCGTAGAGCGAAGGATCGTTCAGTCCCATGGCAGTGATATCCACTGGATTACTAGCGGTGGCAAAAGAGGGCAACTCCTCGGCCAGTTTCGCCAATGTGGAAGGAGCCAATTCAGGGAGCAGCAGGCCAATGTCGTCGCTCACGTCGATGGCGTACGTTTTAGCCGCACCTGAATCAGTCATGAACGCAACCCCGTTCGCACGCGGCAAAGGACATTTAACCAACACGCAGGTCGTATCGATAAGTTCGTCGAGCGAATCGATGAACAACACTCCCTCTCGCGCGAGAACGGCCCTCATAATCCCTTGATCGCCGGCAATCGCACCTGTGTGCGAAAGCGAGGCTGCCTGCGCACGCGCTCCACGACCGGTATGGAGTACACACAGTGCGACACCACGTTGGCGTGCAATTCGTGCCAGCTCGATGAACTCAGCTGGTCGACGTATTTGTTCGATTAGAAGCGCCACCGCACGAACGTCTTCTTCATTTAGAATCACACTGAGATAATCCTCAATGCCAAGGACTGCCTCATTGCCCGTCGATATGGTGTAGCTCAATGTAATGTCTTGAGCCATCGCCGCATAAGTGAGGGCTAGCGACATTGCACCACTCTGAGCAATGATGGCGAGACTTGACCCACCGATCCGACGATTTGGCGAGGCGTCGCCAAAAGTCAGCGGAGCACCATCCTTGAAATTTATGAGACCCAGACAGTTCGGCCCCGCGAGGGCAAGGTCATATTCCTTCGCTACCTCCGCGAGTGCTCTCTGCTCGGCGGCGCCATCGGCGTCAACTTCTGCATAGCCCGAAGAGAACACGATGGCGCCACCAACTCCCTGGCGCCCGGCCGCCAAAACGGCGTCGGCAACGCCGGCCTTGGGAATCGCCAAGACAACTGCATCGACGCCGTAAGGAAGGCTTTCAATTGAATCAACGCACGGCCGACCGTTAATGCGAGTACGAGTTCGACTAACGCAGTAGACATCGCCGTCGTACCCGAAGCGCTCAAGGAGCGAAATCGGCGCGCCACCAATTGACTCTGGCGCGTCGGACGCCCCAACGATGGCAATGGAACGTGGGTGAAGCAGTCGCTGCACCGCCTCTCGAGACACTTTGGGCGATTCCGGTGAAGCTTCAGTCACGCTTGTAGGAACCAAGACCCGGCTTGAAGGTCTTGTCATCAAGAAACTGAGTCATTCCTTTCTCGCGACCGTGCTCAGGGTCGTTCGCGATGGACTGGTCGAGTTTGGCGTAGAGATATTCCTCCGAAGTTTCCCATTCCATTGAGCGAGCGCGCTTGAAGCCTGTCTTGGCGGCCTCGAGGACTGTCCTGTTCATGGAAGCGACATGCTTCGCGAGCTCTGTCGTTCGTTCCCGTAGCTCCCCACGCGGAACTGCTTCATTCACGAGTCGCATCGTCGCGGCCTCAACACCCGTAAAGGTCTTTCCGGTCATGATGTAGAAAATTGCATCTCGCGCTGGGATCATTTCGGCTAGTGAGCGCGACACCACAGAGCCCGGTGGAATACCCCAGTTAACTTCCGACAGACCGAAGACCGCGTCCTCGGCGGCCAGCGCGAGATCGCAAGCGACAAGCGGTGTGAACGCGCCGCCGAAGCACCAGCCATTCACCATGGCGATGGTGGGCTTGGCGAAGAACATGAGACGACGGTACTGCCACTCATTCGAAGACCGGCGAGAACGAATTCTCGCAATCGGTCCACCGGCGTCGACCTCACGGAAATACTCCTTCAGGTCCATGCCCGCACAGAACGACTCTCCTGCTCCCGTAAGAACAAGCACCTTGGCACTGTCATCACATTCAACGACGTCCAGTACGTCAAGCATCTCTTCGTTAAGCATCGGGTTCATCGCATTACGTTTTTCGGGTCGGTTCAAGGTCACCCACGCGATACCGTCCCCGTCCACTTCAGCTAGAACCGTGCTCCACTCCCCGAGTGGCCGCTTCTCCGTCTCGCCAGTCGAAACTGAGTTCATTTGATCTCCTTTTATAACGTGACTGAACGCCAATTTGCACAGGAAGGTTGAGTTGCGTCAGAGCCAAGTCCTCGATTCACTCCGTGTTCTCCTTCACCGCCAACTAGGAAAGCGCCACTTCCGAGATTGCAGAGTATCAGGTAAACTTATACTCTACAATGGCCTACGAAAGCATCGAAAAGGGTACAGATCCGGTCTGTACTCCGAAGTTCAGATACCCGCGGCCACCGACGACGCTATCTGTGTCCGCGTTTCCGTGGATTCAGGAGCTTTGATACGCACCGATGTCAATATCGTTCCTCGGTCGAACGTGGCCCACGATGTCGACCGTGGGAGCACCGCTCGACGTTCCTTTGTTACGCGCGGGACTCTTCGGCATCAAACGATAATTACCGCTCGTGCTATTGACAAACCTCGGGTTACCAGTGACGTTTCCGTTCTGTCGCGCCCAAGACGTTTTTTCAACCAGACTATGGCTCAGCATCGAGGCGGTAACGTCACCTTCGATCGATCCCCAAAGGATGCTATTAATCACATCGAAGCCAGTAATGACGTTTGAAGAGTTGCCGTTGGCATTGGCGCTGACGTCCAAGGCGTTGCCTCCGGGACTCACGACCGTGTCGTTCACCAGTCGAAGGCCTTGCACGCTGTTATCCGAACTCATTCCGTCCTTGTCCTCGCCACCAATCACCACGATTGCGCTATTGAATGAAGTGATCACGTTATTCACCAGGTTCACCGTTGAGATGCTGTTTGACTTCGATGGATCGCCACCACCCAAGATGTCGATCGCGCCGTAGCCACCTGCGGGTTGCAGCGGCACGTTGCCCGTCGAAATCTGATTGGCGTCAATGGAAACTGTGCTGATCTGATTCGAGGTCGCGATTCTTCCACCGAGTGGATTCCCACCCCCGTTGGTAACTGCTATTCCATTGGCTTCCATCGTTGAAGCCACGTGATTCTCATCGATCGCTACGCCCGAGATCGTATTAAAAGAGCCACCAGCGCCCAGGCCGGCTACTACCAGAATGCCCGAAGTGAGGGTGCCGGTGACAACATTGCCTTGGACGAGGACGTTCGTCAAGGTGTTGGAGTCGGGGTATCCCAAAGGAAGAACGTTGGGATCGGTCGCGCTTGGTGCGTCAGTGCCAGCGAACACCACAATCCCTTGACAACAAAGACCGGAGTCGGTACTGACGAGATTGACCGAATTATCAAGTATCTGAATGTTGGTCATAGAGTTGCCGCTCGCTCGATTGGTTCCGGGCCCTACGTCAATACCTTCGTCGGTCACGCCCGTAATCGTGTTGTGACTGATAACGGCGCCCGAGACCGTCGATCCTTTAGCGTTCGAACCAATCTCGAAGCTTATTGCGCTGTCGGATCCCTGTACGCCAATGACGTTTTTAGTCACGGTCGTGTTGGAAAAAGTGTCCCCGGCGTCTGAATCCTTGATCGCGAATCCCGTGTCGAGGGTTTCGATTGTATTGCCCGTGATGGTGGTGTCGTTCCAGGTATCGTCGGTCGTGCATGGCGCAGCGGAACCGCCATACAGTCCGCACCCAGGTAGGTACATTGAGCCCATGATGATTCCGAATTGCTGAATGTTCTGCATATCGGTATTGCTTACTGTGTTCCCGCTCAACGTTTCGTGCGTGGCTAGGGCGGAACTACTTATTGGCAATGGATCGATATTGACTCCAACGCCAAAGCCCGAAAGTGTGATTCCGTTCACGGTGTTAGAGCTGGACGCAATAGTTAGTCCGCAGCCCGAACTACTAGGGCAATCCCCACTAGCAGTGAATGTCGCAGAATTCTTTAGGGTGACGTCGGGCTTGCCGTCACCGTTGATGTCACCATTGATCGTCACTCCACCGCCGCTGAGCGGTGGAAGTTGAGATAAGAGCGATATGGTCGCTCCGGCCAACGACGGTGCAAAATCGATGACGTACGTGCCTGGACTGTTATTGGTGGCCACGATCGCTTCTCGAAGCGAAATCCCATCGGGGCCGGGATTCGCCATCAGAGCACTCACACTCGACGTATCACCATTAGCGACATCCTGCGATGAAGTCACCGCAATCGTCACTACGTCTGCAGCTTTCGACATTGAAGGTACGAAGACTGCAAATGCCACCAGGGAACAAAGAACTGCCAACCCAATCGGCGAGCGTCTCTTGCTGACGCTTTTGAGTAGTCTCCGACCAAACATCGTTTCCGAGCGCACCACGAGCTCGCCCCCTTCATTGCTGAGGAATTCGGTTTTGAGAATCCACACTGAGTCTCATAATGATCTCACGAGCAAATTACTGTCTTGGGTGGCCCGACACAACCCTTCTGTAACCGTGCACTGGCGGCTTGGAATGCCCAGACCGTACTTAGTGTCGAAGGACCGACCTACACATTCTCCGACTGGCGGATTAGCGAGTGGGTTGCCTCAGTGGGCTCGGAGTATTTGGAGCAGCAGAACTAGCTAGCCACCGGGTTGAAATAAATAGCCGAAAGGACAACCCGTGACCGGTGCTTGTTGATCACTCGCGAACGCCCACCAGTGTCCCGTCAGGTGTCGTGCGCACTCATCTGAGAACCAGCCTTCGCCAATCGCGCCGCTGACATACGCGTAACCGCGGTTGAGGCTAAGGGTGGCGAATTCGACCATAGAAGATCTCGAAATGACGTAGGTGCAGATCTTGTATGGAGCTTGAATCATTCCGATAGAACCTTGCTTCACCGACCGGCATCGCGCGTAACCATGATGTCGTTCTACAACTCGCGCCGCTTGGGCAACTTCATGACGAGCGACACTCGCGCCTGCCGAGTCGAATCCCACACTGGCAGCTAGTACGCCGAAGTACGTCCACAGAAGACTTGCGATGCCAAGTCCAAGAAAGATTGAGGAGAGCCCAATGCGACCAAACCGGGTGCCTCGAAGTGCCGACACCAAACGGCACAACGTACCGAAGAAGGCAAAGATGATCACGTCCA
>PKZO01000015.1:13634-17248 GCA_003133125.1 Acidimicrobiaceae bacterium
TCTTAATCATCCGTTCGACACTTCATGAGTCGAAATGGGCTCGCTTCGTAGGACCGACGTCAACAATCTGATTGCGAATACGGAATTGGCACGAGTCTGTGTTTGACGCGAATTGGTTGAGAGAATCTGGCAACTTTTGAATTTAGGGAAGAGTTGGGCCGAACATACGGTCAAGAGGAAATGGGGGGTCTGACCCCGTGTCGCCCGCGACGACCGGGAAGATCGTAACTGACCCGCACCAGTCGAAGTTCCCGGCTCTTTCGGGTGCGACGATCACTGCCGAAGGTCCCTTCGACATCGACACCCACATCTCATAGGAGACAATGCATCGCGACTGGTGACCGTCGGCGAGCCGTCCCGGCATGTCGGTACCGAATATCCAGAACGACGCGATCGCACCGCCCGGCGAAAGGGTGACCGTGGGCAGCACGCGCTCTTTCGCCACACCTGCGAAATCGAAGCGACGCCTGCCGTGCGTCACGCCAACCACCAGAGGTTGGGCAGGCTTCTTCGACTGGACTGAGCCGTAGTTGCCCCAGTAGGAAGCTCGAGGGTAGCCGCGCAAGGTACAGGCGCGCGCGCCGATGTCCGCAACCCAGAAGAGATCACCGACGCTGCCTGTGGCGACCGAGATGTTGTATGAGACCACATTCAACTGTGTGGTGGTACAGGCGCTCAGCGTGGTGGCTCCGGTTTCTGAGGCCGCAGTAGGTCCGACGGCTGTAAGCAGAAACAGCACCAAGAAGAAAGCGAACCCGCGACGCATGACTCGAGTATGGCACCGGGGGCAGTTACGAGCTCAAGAAGTTTGCTTCGATCCTCACCGCACGCCACCAGAACTGTTCACTGGGCCGATGTCAACAATCCGAGTGGCGAGTTGAGCGGTGGGCTCCACAGTGAACTTGAGGAGAAACATCTCTTGACAATCGAGTTACGGAACGTGTCGTCAGACTGACCGTATGGGACACTGCACGTATGAAGTCATTCGCGCCTCGACAAGAGAACGCGCAACACGCACAAGGAGTAACCAAGCGGTCCATTGTGTGTCGAGCGGGGAGAGGCACTACAACGCTGGCTGCACTCGGTACTTTCTTCTGCGCTGCGTTGCTTTCTCTTTCATCTTCAACGGCGGGAGCGACAACGGCTTCTTCTCAGGCATCACCTCTCTCGGTAACATTCGTTTCATCAGGAGAAGGGTGGGCCCTCACTACATCCAAGTGCGGTGCGGAATCTTGCGTTCTTCTTAAACGCTCAGAGAATGAAGGGCAGACGTGGTCTAAGTTGGTCATGCCAACCGCTCTGCAAACCTGGGTGAATGTCTACGGTTCTCTTTCTGACTTCCCCCAAAACCAACCCGATATCTATTTTGCAAACAGTGCGGATGGATGGATCTACGGGACGATCCACGTGCCCGCGAGTAGTTCTCTCCCAATCGCTGAGTTGTGGGCTACTCATGATGGTGGCCGGACCTGGAGCCAGATCGTCACAAACACTTTAGGAATGAGGTATCAAATACTCACGATGAGTTCGAGTAACGGCTGGGCCTTTGCCGTTGCGTGGCACACCGAGAACGCCTTCGGTCTTTGGCGAGTTCCGGTGGCGAGCAACACGTGGCAACGAGTCTCAACTCCGACTCTGTACCAGGCCGCCGGTGGATCCACCATGGAGGGCGCACTGGTGTTCCGAGGTGATGGTGGATGGTTGATGGTCGGAAATGACCGGGGTGCGACGGGACTGGCCCGGATGACGCCCTCAGGTAGATGGGTGAAGTGGAACGGACCCTGTGGCTCGGTTGGCCACAGCTACGCAGTACCAGTCGCGTCCTCTTCGACAGACTTGCTTGATGTCTGTACCATCGGTGGCTACGGAGGAGATGTCGCGACCGGGACGCCATCAGATCTAAAAATGAACACCGATTGGCTCTTCTCATCCAACGACGGAGGGGTGAAGTTCACGCCACTGCGCGAAGTTGGCGATAGCTACACGACTCAGTGGTTGGGAGGTGTTGACAGCATGGCGTCTTCGGCGCCCTCCGAGTGGATCTTCGTTGAGAAGCTGGTTCAACGCGGTCAGTCGTCCATCCAGCGTCTAGAAATCTCGCGTGATGATGCAAAATCGTGGACCACGGTCTCTTCGGTCAAATCAGATGTCTTCAACTCTTTCTTTGGACCTGTCTTCTTTACTTCAAAGGGCCTCGGTAGTGAGATTGTTCTAACGACGCAAAATACCTCCTCGTTATTCATCTCAAAGGACGGGGGTCTGCGATGGGTCCGTTCGGACACCTAACTACGAAGGACGCCGAGACACTCGCATTCATTAGAACAATTTTTGACTTCGGACGTCGCGTCAACTGGAATCGGTGGAGCTTTTGCGACACGCGGGTGCGATCCCTGTATCCGCCCCTGCAAACTGCACGAAACATATCGAGCATCGCAATTGCCAGGTGATTGACCGAGATTCACGCACTCGGAGATTGTTGGTGTCGGAGGCCCGACGTGAGACTCTCTCCTCAGTTCGGAATCATTGGAAATCCACAGTGAGTTTGGTTCCGGCTCGCTTTCTCGGGTTCCAATCAGTGCTCACGACGTTAGTGAAATGCGGCGTTAGAGATACGCGGCGTCCTTCACCAAAGAGCTCTCCACCAGCGTCTCAGTTGTCGCCAGAGTTGCGCCATAGATACAGACCTCAAGAATATTGTGCCGCTTGGTAAAGACCGTAATCATGTACATGCTGGTCGGCAGCGTCGGATAGGTCGTCGGATCGGCGTCATCGCCAGCGACGAGATTCACGGTGTTCACAAATGCCTGGGTCCCCCTACCGAGGTTCAGCGGACTTTCCGGCGCATTCGCCGCGGTGAGGCTGTCGGGAATGTCAATCGAATTGGGTTCGTTCAACTTTGACGCCGCCCGAAAATGGAGCCAGTTCTGTTCCGTTGCTCCATATCCGACCGTGACGACGCCTTGAGTGTTGAACTGGTGAAATGGAGCGTTCGGATCAAGGTCGTTGTACACACACATGGATCCCGGGATGCTTCCGTCAGAACGGACCACCTGAAACTGATATAAGTGACCACCACTCACCCCTTGTCCGATGTACTGCATCGGAAACCCGCTGGCGACCTGAATCGCGGTCGGGGAGACGACCGAGTGACAGTTGGGACGCGCAACGTGGGCATTGATCCGAGGCACGAGGGCCGTTCGACCCGACGAGTTCGAGAGCCTCAGCGCCGAGGCCGATTGACCGGCGCTGGCAATCGTAGACGGTAAGAATGCGAACGAGAGCAGAGCAGCCCCAAGAGCGAGGCACGTCCATGAATGTGCCGCCGCACCCAATGCGCCTAACCTTTTTCGCACACCATTGCGAGCCAATGACAATCCGCCGGTCAATCGATGTGAATTCATCGCGACTCCCTGATCCAATCCGCCTTGCGGATGTCTGCGCACAGTATCAGACTTCGTGCATTCGCGTATACCTTCCTTGAGCACCAAAGGTGATATTGGAGGACAACAAAGAATGAGGTAATTCTTAATGAGAGCCTTGAGTTGCGACGTATCGACGCAACTTCAGAGTCCCGTGCTGATGGCAGACTTTAGTGTCGGAGGCGGGACTTGAAC
>PKZO01000037.1:0-8154 GCA_003133125.1 Acidimicrobiaceae bacterium
TCATTGGCACCCAGGTCTTCACCTTCCCGCTCTACATCCTGGGACTTGACGGTATGCCCCGGCGCGTCGCGGTCTACCCGCACGATCCACAGTGGAAGTTCCTTAATGACCTGAGCACCTTTGGTGCCGTGCTCATTGGCATCTCGACGGTCTTGTTCGTCGTGAACATCGCGNNACGTCTCCGCCGCCTCACCACAACTTCTACCGTCTGCCACAGATCCGCTCGGAGCGTCCGACCTGGGACTACCACCACCCCGAGCACCGCTCGGTGGGCCATGGCCCGCACCCCGATGAGCATCCCGAGGAGGTACCCGCCACATGAAAGTAGAAGCAAAGGTCCTGCTCGGACTCGGGCTGTTCTTCGGGCTCATGTGCGCCGTCTACTGGAACTGGAGTCTCGAGAACGCGGGCGGCGTGATGATGTTCGCGGGCATGTTGCTCTGCTTCTTGCCGGGTAGTTACTACTACTGGTGGAGCCGTCGCATGAAGGTGCGCGCCGAGGACGACCCGAACGCCACTCAAGCCCAGGGGGCCGGCTTCGTGGGCACCTTCCCCGGTACTTCGATCTGGCCCTTCACGCTCGGCATGGGCGCGTTCTTCGTCGTCCTGTCACTGGTCTTTGGCATCTGGTTCCTCGTCCCGGGCCTCGGGCTCGTGGTCTGGGCGCTGTTCGGTGGCACCGCCGAGGGTCGGCGCGGGGGCAAGCACTAAGCCAAGGCGCGTCGGGATCAACCGGCGCGAACCTTAGAAAACACTGAGAAATTACGGCGATCCTTGACCTGGAACCTATTTCTACTTATTCTAGAGAAATTATAGTAATTACCCGCCAAAGGAGTCATCGTGTCCCTGAGTTTTGAACAACGAGTCAGCGAAGCACCCCATGAACGAGCCGAGGCGCTGCACGAACTGCTCGAGGCCCTAAACCTGCCTGACGCTCGGCTCAGTCCCGGGCAACTCGAACTGGTGATCAACACCATCGCGTCACGTCCCGACCTCTGGGCGGACCTCGTCGTCGACGACCACGAGAGCCGGTGGTGGCTCCTGCTCTACCGCACCCCAGGTTACGAGGTGAAGCTACTCACCTGGGAGAGCGACCAGAACTCGGATTGGCACGACCACGGCGGTTCCTCGGGCGCCTTTCGGGTGACCCAGGGATCACTAAGCGAACACCACCGCGCGAAGGACGGCATCGGCATCGACTCGGCGATCTTCGCTCCCGGCGACTATGGATCCTTCGGCACCGACTACGTGCACGACGTTCTGCACGAGACCGGTGAGCCCGCGGTGAGTATCCACGCCTACTCGCCGCCGCTCAGCGGTCTCACCTACTACGAGCGCACGCGCTTCGGCTTCGTGGCTCGCGAGTTCATTGAAGAGGAGCGTCGTTCGACCTTTCGCACCACCCAACCGCACCTCGACGACTAGGTAGCCCCCGCTCGTCGCGTGAGCCAGTGCGTTCGTCCACGAGGTCGCCACCGAGATCCGTCCTCGGGCTTTCGCTGGGAGTTGCTTCAGGTCGGCGCGACGTCTAGAGCCACTAATAGACCGGGAATCAAGCCAGAACAGGGACTTTCGTCCACCGAGCGCCACGAGGCGATTGCCTAGTATGGGAAACGGCGTGGTGACGGCATTTTTGCGTCGCCGCCGGACGAAGGAGTGTTTGTGGCGGTCATGGAGAGCTCGACGAAGGTGGTCCTCGGCGGCACGCGCGGTGGTCCCGGCGTTGCCACTCTGCGTAAGGACCGCTGGTGGCTCCAGCCCGTGGTCACCATGTCGGTACTCACGGCCTTCGTCATCTACTCGACCTGGGCGGCCTTCCAGAACCGCAACTACTTCGTGGGCGCCAACGTCCACCGCGATCTGGTCAGCCCGTTCTACTCACCCTGCCTCACGACCCACTGCGTGGCCGGCTCCACGGTGGGCTTCGTCTTTGGCCTCGGGTCGCTCTCGCCGGCGCTGTTGATCCTGATCTTCCCTCTGGGCTTTCGCCTCACCTGCTACTACTACCGTCGCAGCTACTACCGGGCCTTTTGGTGGTCGCCACCGTCGTGCGCGGTCGCCGACGCCCACGTCGCGTACTCGGGCGAGACCCGCTTCCCGCTCATCATGCAGAACCTGCACCGCTACTTCTTCTTCGCCGGTCTGATCTTCAACTCGTTGCTCACCTATGACGCCGTGCGCGCCTTCCAGCAGCCCGGACTCGGATGGGGCGTCACCGTGGGAACGGTCGTGCTTTGCGTGGACGCGGCGCTGCTCTGGGCGTATTCGCTGAGTTGTCACGCGTGTCGCCACCTGTGCGGCGGGAACTTAAAGAACTTCTCCGAGCACCCGCTGCGCTACCGCTTCTGGAAGTTGCTCACCCCGCTCAACGCCAAGCACATGAACCTTGCCTGGACCTCACTCATCTTCGTGGCACTCACCGACGTGTACGTGCGCCTGGTCGCCTCCGGGGCGCTCACCGACTACAAGATCTTCTAGGCAAGGACCCATCGTGACCGACTACGAACACCACGAGTACGACGTACTGATCATCGGCGCCGGCGGCGCGGGGCTGCGCGCCGCCATCGAGGCGGGACAACGCGGCCTCAGCGTCGGCATCGTCACCAAGTCCCTACTCGGCAAGGCCCACACGGTCATGGCCGAGGGCGGCATGGCGGCCGCCATGGGCAACGTCTACCCCGAGGACAACTGGAAGGTGCACTTTCGAGACACCATGCGCGGGGGCAAGTACCTCAACAACTACCGCATGGCCGAACTGCACGCCAAGGAGTCGCCCGAGCGGGTCTGGGAACTCGAACAGTGGGGCGCACTCTTTGACCGCACCAAGGACGGCAAGATCCTCCAGCGCGACTTCGGCGGACACCGTTACCCGCGACTCGCCCACGTGGGCGACCGTACTGGTCTGGAACTAATCCGCACCCTCCAGCAGAAGGTCGTCTCGATGGGCACCGACGTGTACATGGAGTGCAAGGTCCTCAAGCTCGTCCACGATCCGAACGGGCGGGTGGCGGGCTGTGTCGCCTACTGGCGACCGACCGGCGAGTTCGTAACCTTTTCCGCCAAGTCGGTAATCCTCGCGACGGGCGGGGCGGGCAAATCCTGGAAGTTCACCTCGAACTCTTGGGAGGGCACCGGTGACGGCCACGCGATGGCCCTGTGGGCGGGCGCCCAGTTGATCGACATGGAATGCATCCAGTTCCACCCCACCGGCATGGTCTGGCCGCTCAGCGTGCGCGGCCTGCTCGTGACCGAGAGCGTGCGCGGCGACGGCGGGGTGCTGCGCAACTCCGAGGGCAATCGGTTCATGTTCAACTACGTCGCCGACATGTTCCGCGCCGAAACGGCCGAGACCGAAGAAGAAGCAGACAAGTGGTACGACGACCACACCGCGGGACGGCGTCCTCCCGAGTTGCTGCCGCGCGACGAGGTCGCGCGCGCGATCAATGCCGAGGTGAAGGCCGGTCGCGGCACTCCCCACGGCGGGGTGTACCTCGACATCGCCTCTCGGCGCAGCCCCGAGTTCATCCGTCGTCGTCTGCCGTCGATGTACCACCAGTTCATGGAGCTCGCGGGCGTGGACATCACGACCGATTCCATGGAGATCGGCCCGACGTGTCACTACATCATGGGCGGTGTCAAGGTCGACGCCGAGACGGCCGCCACCCTCGCTCCGGGACTCTTCGCCGCCGGCGAAGTGGCGGGCGGCATGCACGGGGCGAACCGGCTCGGCGGCAACTCACTCAGTGACCTCATCGTCTTTGGTAAGCGCGCGGGCATGGGAGCCGCGGACTACGTCGAATCCGGCCAGGCGGCGACGACCCTGGACATGGGCGAGGTCGAAGAGGCGGTGAAGGAAGCGCTGGCGCCCTTTGAGCGCACCAGCGGCGAGAACCCCTACGACATCCAGCGTGACCTCCAAGAGATGATGCAGACGAACGTCGGCATCATCCGCACCGAGAGCGAACTCGAGTTCGCCGCGACCGAACTAGACACCTTCATCGAGCGCGTGAAGAACATCGCCGTGAAGGGTGGCCGGGCCTACAACCCGGGCTGGAACCTCGCGACCGACCTGCCGGCGATGCTGACGGTCTGTCGTAGCGTGACCCGCGGCGCCACGCTACGAAAGGAATCGCGCGGTGGTCACACCCGCGAGGACTACCCCGCGGCCGACCCGGCGTTCGCGAAGTTCAACTTCGCCCATTCGACCAACGGCGGCAACTGGGACAGCCCCTTTGACACCGTCGAGTCGCCGCTGCTCGAGATGCCCGACGATCTCAAAGCACTGCTCGAGGAGGACCACTGATGACCGACGTGACGATGCGAATCTGGCGCGGGGACGCGAGCGGGGGCGACTTCGAGAGCTACACCGTGAGCCAGAACGAGGGCGAAGTAGTCCTTGACGTCATCCACCGGATCCAGGCGACCGAGGCACCCGACCTCGCCTGTCGTTGGAACTGCAAGGCCGGCAAGTGTGGCTCGTGTTCGGCCGAGATCAACGGCAAGCCGCGCCTGATGTGCATGACGCGCATGGACCAGCTGCCCGAGGGCGAGGTGACTGTGACGCCCATGAAGACGTTCCCGATCATCCGCGACCTGGTGACCGACGTCTCGTTCAACTACGTCCAGGCCCAGAAGGTCCCGGCGCTGCTGCCCCCACCCATGCCCGAGGGGGGCTACCGCATGTTCCAAGAGGACGTCGAGCGCGGCCAGGAGTTCCGCAAGTGCATCGAATGCTTCCTCTGCCAGGACGTCTGTCACGTCATCCGCGACCACGAGGACAACAAGGCCAACTATTCGGGTCCTCGTTTCTTCATCCGCTACGCCGAGCTCGAGATGCACCCGCTCGACCAGAACGACCGACGCCACCTCGTGCGCGAGGAGATGGGTCTGGGGTACTGCAACATCACCAAGTGCTGCACCGAGGTCTGTCCCGAGCACATCCACATCACCGACAACGCGATCATCCCGCTAAAAGAGCGCGTCGTGGACGCCGCCTACGACCCCATTGCGTGGCTCGGACGGACAATCCGTCGCAAGAAGAACCGTTCGGCCGCGGACGCCGCCGTGCAACCCGCCCCCTGATACGTGGCTGACTTCCTCAGCGATTCGTGGTTCGAGGGTCTCAACGAGATTCTCGCCGCGGCTGGGCCGGTCCCCGTCGAAGGCGACGTGGTCTTTCGCATCGTGATCGAACTGTCCGACGCACCCTCGGGGGCACCGCACGCGCTCACCTTCACCATTCGTGACCGAGAAGCAGTGGCCGAACCGGGTGACAATCTTCTCGCCGACACCTTGCTTCGTCTCACCTACGCCGACGCGCGTTCCCTCTTTCGAGGCGACATCGACAGTGCCGGCGCGCTACGCGAAGGACGAATCAAGGTGCGCGGGAACATCAACGCGCTGGTTCCCCTGCTCGAGTGGATGCAGAACGCCCACCCGCTCGCCAGCGGGCACCCCTCGAATCTCGACACCACTGGGAACCAAGAATAAGTCCCTGCAGGAATCGACGTCCCCCTGGCGAATCGCCAAGGGGCCGCGGTTGGCGTTGCGATTAACTCGAAAGCACCGCCACACGGTCACTCGAGTAGGGCTTCTTGTCCAGAACCCCGCCAGCACGAACACCGATCGTCACCGTGCCGTCACCAATCGCAACTAGTCGCTGATGCAGGTAGGAGGCGACCGCCTGAGCCCGGGCGAGGCCCAATTCGGACGCGGCCGCGCCGGTGCTCAACGGATCGGAATAGCCAATGATGCTGAGACCCGGGAATCTCTCGTTCTTCACGGTCCGCGCGAGCAACGCGAGATGAGACTTCTGTGCCGCGCTCAGGGACGTCACGTCCAAGGCGAAGTAAAAGTTCGCGCGTAGGGGCGCCTTGCGTGCCAACGTCGTCGTCGTGGTCGGGACTGTGGTAGTCGTTGTCGTCGAGGTCGTCGTTGTCGTCGAAGTAGTCGTTGGAACATTGAACGTCGGAGGGACACTGTAGGTCGTGGTGGTCGCGGCGATCTCTCCGCCGTCGAAGGTCCGTACGACGTTGAGTGACGATTCCGCCACTAGAACGGCATCATTCACGTTGTCAAGGGCGAGATAATTCGCCGTGACACTCCCCAGAAAGGCCGACGTGGCTGGACCGTTCTCCCCGGCGGGCGGCTGCGTGGTGGCGGTGACCGGCGATCCACCTCCAGCGATAACGTAGATGTCGCCCTGGGTATAAGAATTGAGCCCGTAGGGGCAGCCAGTCGAACAGTCCGACATGGCGAGCATGTCGATGACGTCGTAGTGATTATTGGCGACCAGAAGGTTGCCCTGGCCGTCAAAAACTGTCCCCGAGGGAAATCCCACCGCGGTACCCGTGGCCGCAGTACCTGACGGCTCGTCTTGTGCGGGTAAGGAATTCTCACTTATGAGAAACACGACTCCCGGGCTCCAGACGCAGGGCGAAGATCCCGCGCCACAATCCGGCGTCAACGAGTAGCCGGGATTGGTCGAGGATTCGGCAAGCACCAGCAACACCTGGTCGTCCGAATCGGCGATCACGACGTTATAACTCGAATCAACCGCGACGCCCCGAGACTCACTGAAAGGTCCAGCCGCGAGCGAGAAGACATCGCCCTCGGCCCAGACACACTGCGCGGATCCGCCTCCGCAGTCGTCACCCAGAACGTAACCGGGATTCGAACCCGACAACGCGAGCACCGCGACGCCACCGTTGTACTCGTCCACGATGAGGTTGCCCGAGTTGTCAAAAGTCGCGTAGTCAGGTGTATCCAACTGTGCGGTCGCGGCACTCGAGCCGTCCAAAAGCCTCCCGGGAGAAGCGGCCTGGCCAGCGACGATATAGACGTCACCTTGGCTCCAGAGGCACTGGGACGAACCTCCGTAACAGTCCGAACGAAGCGGGTATCCAGGATTGTTCGTCGAAACGGCGACGACGATCACTTCGTCCGCGCCCTGCAGCGGGACGACCACGTTACCCGAAGCATCGATCGCGATACCCGTCGGCGTGTCCATTGAATAGTCCAGTGCGCTTACGCCATCGTCGAGATTGGCGTGGCCGCCCGCGATCGTGAAGAGTTCACCTTGGGTCCAGACACAGGGCGAAGAGCCACCGTAACAATCACTACCCAGCACGTAACCGGGGTTCGTGGCGGAGTTCGCCAGCACCTGGACGTAACCCGCTCGCTCGGCAATGACGTAGTTGCCGTCGGGGTCGACGCCAACTCCCGCTGGGTGATCCAACGCCGTGGACGTCGCCACCGCACCATCGTTCGGCGTAGCGTCGGGAAGAAAATTGCCCGCCACCGCGTGGATATCGACTGTTGGCGTGGCTCCGGCGTTAAGAGCGAGACCCAGCATCGCCAACGACAGCGCGGTTACGAATGAAATGGTAATAGTGAACGACGATGTACCTCGGCGATTTCTTGGCACGGCTCTCCCTTGCGTTTGGCTGGATCATTAGATCAACCAGACGGCCACCCACGTAGTGCGCGCCCCGATTAACTTGTCCCGAGGTTAGCGCGGTGAGACCAGTCTCGCGCTATGTCATTAATGACTCGTTGACGTGTTCAAGGGACGCCCGGATGGAGCAAGAAGCTCCTAGGAACCTAAGTCCTTCGCTCGAGTGACTCCTAGATCAGGCCGAGCGTCTTTACTTCGTCGCGCTCGCTCAGCAGCTCATCTGTGGTGACTTTGATGCGGCCAGCCGCGAACTCATTGACCTCGAAGCCTTCCTTCACGTGCCAAGCGCCTTTGGCGTCGACGCTGATCGGCAGACCGAAGGTGAGACCTTCGGGCACGCCGTACTCACCACTACTTGTCACCGCGACCGACACGCAGTCGTCGCTCGCGGTGGGCGTGGTGAGGCTCACGACGGTGTCGATCGCGGCGTTCGCCGCCGAAGCGGCCGAACTAAGTCCGCGTGCCTCGATGATGGCGGCTCCGCGCTTCTGGACGGTGGTGATGAACTCACCCTCGAGCCACGCGTGGTCACTGATCGCCTCGGTCGCCTTCTTGCCGGCGATCGTCGCGTTGGTGAAGTCGGGGAACTGGGTCGCGGAGTGGTTGCCCCAGATCGCGAGGTTCTTCACGTCCTTCACCGGAGCGCCGGCCTTCTTGGCGAGTTGGGTCTCCGCGCGGTTCTGGTCCAGGCGCGTCAT
>PKZO01000037.1:8227-68001 GCA_003133125.1 Acidimicrobiaceae bacterium
GAGGTCGCTCGTGGCTTCGATGCCCGAGAGCAGTGGGAAGGCACAGTCGTCGAGTTCCATGACGACGCCCTCGAGGGACTTCATCGCGGGCTCGATCTCGAGCAGTCGCAAGACCACCGGGGTCTCGGGCCCGAACAGCTGACCAGAGGCGATGCGAAAAAGCAGTTGATAACCGATCTGACCGGCAGCGCCGGTCACGGTGACGTTGAGGGGGGTAGTCATGATGCTCCTTGTTGGTTCTTACAGGTGGTCGACGATGGCCGAGGCGAACTCCGAGCACTTCACTTCAGTAGCGCCCTCCATCTGGCGCGCGAAGTCGTAGGTGACGACCTTGTCGGCGATGGTCGCCTCCATGGCGCGAACGATGTCGTCCGCGGCGCCGATCCAGCCGAGGTGCTCGAACATGAGCACGCCCGAAAGCAGCACTGATCCGGGGTTCACCTTGTCCTGACCGGCGTACTTGGGCGCGGTGCCGTGGGTCGCCTCAAAAATGCCGTGACCCGAGACGTAGTTGATGTTCGCCCCGGGGGCGATGCCGATGCCGCCCACCTGGGCCGCCAACGCGTCTGACAGGTAGTCACCGTTCAGGTTCATCGTGGCGATGACCGAGAACTCCGAGGGGCGCGTCAGNNTCGCGCACGAGGTCGTAGCCCCACTTCATAAAGGCACCTTCGGTGTACTTCATGATGTTGCCCTTGTGCACGAGGTTGACCGAGTCGCGCTTGTGATCGAGCGCGTACTTGATCGACGCGCGGATGAGACGCTCGGAGTTGAACTTAGAAATCGGCTTGATGCCGAGGCCACTCATCTCACGGATGTCCCAGCCGTAGCTGTCCTTTAGGAACGCGCGCAACTTGTCCGCGTCGGCGCTCCCGGCTTCGAGTTCGTAACCGGCGTAGACGTCCTCGGTGTTCTCACGAAAGATGACCATGTCCACGAGTTCGGGGTGCTTGACCGGCGAGGGAACACCCTGGAACCAGCGCACCGGGCGAAGACAGACGTAGAGGTCAAGGATCTGGCGAAGCGCGACGTTGAGCGAGCGGAATCCCCCGCCGATGGGCGTGGTGAGTGGTCCCTTAATCCCGATGAGATACTCGCGAAAGTCGAGGATGGTCTGCTCGGGCAGCCAGTCACCGGTCTCGTTGAACGCCTTCTCGCCGGCGAGGACCTCTTTCCATTCGATCTTCTTGCCGTGCTTCTTCGCCGCCGCGTCCAGGACCAACTTCGCCGCGGGCCAGATGTCCACACCAATGCCGTCACCCTCGATGAAAGGAATGATGGGGTTTTCGGATACGTTGAGGACGCCATCGGCGTTCACTGTGATTTTGTCAGCCATAGGCTCATCCTACGGCGATTTCAAGGGTCCCCCGTAGGGCGAAAGTCCCAACGGCGACACGTCAGTGCGACAGGGCCGAGTAGATCTCGCGCGTCGCGGTCGAGCGATTAAGCGTGTAGAAGTGAAGACCCGGCGCCTTCGCGTCGACCAATTGCTCACACAGTTCGACCGCCGCCTTGATGCCTTCGGCGCGCACGGCCTTCGGTCCGCCTCGGGCGTCGGCCTTCACGAGACGCGCGATCAGCTCCNNCGAGACCATTCCGCTACGAGGAAGAAGAACTGAGTGACCGCGAAGTCGGCCAGCGTTAATTTTTGCGCGAGGTAGTACCGATCACTCGCCAGGTCCGTCGAGCGCGGATGTCCGAGCGGGTGAGCGGCGACGCCGATTGCGAAGTCACCGGTCTCGCGAGCGAGTTCCACCAGGTCCATGGCGTGAGCGAACTCCGAGGCGGCGTGCTCGGGGTCCTTGGGCAGGTCCCCGCCGAGCGCCATGACGTTAAGGACTCCGGCGTCGAGGTAGTTCTTTAGGATGTCGCGCATCTCGGCGCGTGAATGGCCCACGCAGATCAGGTGCGCCATCGCGGTGAGGTGACCGCCGCGCTGAATCTGGGTCACGAGATCAAAGGTGCGCTGACGCGACTCGCGCCCGCCGCGATAGGTCACCGAGACAAACGAGGGACGTAACGGCTCGAGGTCTGCCAGAGTCCGCTCGAGCACCGCGCTCTCCTCGTCGGACTTGGGCGGGAAGAACTCGAAGGAGTGCGTCGAACCGCCGCGGAGCAACTCGTCGATTCGCACGAAGCTAGTTCACCCGTCCGAAGTCATCCTCGAGTCGCACGATGTCGTCCTCGCCAAAATACGTACCGTGCTGGACTTCGATGAACACCACGGGCTTCGTGCCTCGGTTCTCGCAGCGGTGCGCCTGACCGATTGCGATGTCAATGCTCTTACCGGGCCCGAGCTCGTACTCCTTGCCGTCGAGCACGACCGTCGCGTCACCGTCGACGATGAACCAGTGTTCGGCGCGCTTGGCGTGGGTCTGATAGCTGAGTCGCTTGCCCGGCAACACGACGATGCGCTTGACCTTGTGGTCGAACATCTCGTCGTCGAGCACCGTGTAATTACCCCACGGGCGCTCGTCGTACTCGCGTCCTTTTGCGTCTTTGGTCGTCATCGCACCTTCTCCGCGGCTAACACAGCGTTGCGTAACAGCATTGCACGAGTCATCGGACCCACGCCACCAATACGCGGGGTGATCCAACTCGCTACCTCACTGACGTCCTCGGCGACGTCACTGAGCAACTTTCGCCCTACGAACGTCGTGCCCGCACCGACGACGGCAGCCCCGGGCTTTACCATGTCGCGAGTCACGACGCCCGCGCGCCCGGCGGCGGCGACGATGACGTCCGCGCTGCGCACAATCGAGGCCATGTCCTCGACGCCGGTGTGCACGACACTCACCGCCGCGTTGCAGTTAGCGCGTTTCAGGGCCAGGAGCAGCGCGAGTGGACGGCCAATGGTGATTCCTCGTCCGATGATCACGACGTGCTTACCTTCGACGGGCACGTGGTAGTTCGCGAGCAGTTCGACGATGCCCGCGGGCGTGCAGGGCAACGGACCCGGAGCGCCCATCACCAATCGCCCGAGGTTGGTCGGGTGCAATCCGTCGACGTCTTTTTCGGGCAACACGCGCAACAGGACCTCTTGCTCGTTGATGCCCTCGGGCAGTGGGAGTTGCACGAGGATCGAGTGCACGTCGGGATTCGCGTTGAAACGGTCGATGACCTCTTCAATTCGTCCTTGCGTGGTGTCCGTGGGCAGGTGCTCGTCGAAGGATTGAATGCCAATTTGCGCGCACTCTTCGATCTTCATCGCGACGTAACGCGCGCTCGAGACGTCCTCACCGACGAGGATCGTACCGAGCCCAGGCGTGCGACCCGCGGCACTGAGGCGCTGGGCTCGGTCGGCGAGCTCCATCTTGATTCGAGCGGCGACGGGTTCACCGTCGAGCAGTTGTGCGGTCACGGGACTCCTAATGACGAAAGTGACGCTCACCGGTGAGCATCATTACGATACCGGCCGCGTTGGCGGCCTCGATTACTTCGTTGTCGCGCACCGATCCTCCGGGCTGGACGACTGACGTGACCCCGGCGTTGGTGAGCGACTCGAGACCGTCGGCGAAGGGGAAGAACGCGTCCGACGCCGCGGCACTGCCCTTGGCGTAGTCGCCGGCCTTGTCGGTGGCGATGTTGGCCGCCACGACGCGCGACTGCTGACCCGCGCCGATGCCGACCGCGACGCCGTCGCGCGCGAGCACGATGGCGTTGGACGTGGTGCGCGCACAGACCCGCCACGCGACACTGAGGTCCTCGAGTTGTTGGGCTGATGGCTGGTTCTCGGTGACACAGCGCCATTGGCTTATCGGCACGAGAAGCTCGTCGGCGTTCTGGACGAGGGCGGTGTCCCCGAAGGTGCGCACCGAGAGCCCGAGTGGTTCGGGCGAAGGGGCGCTCAGCAGTCGCGTGGCCTTGCGGCGCTTCACGAGGATCGCGATCGCCTCATCGTCAATGGATGAGGCGATGACGACGTCGGCCTGAGGCCCCGCCGCGATCATCGACGCGAGCGCCGCGTCGAGCACGCCATCGATGGCGATGATGCCCCCGAAGGCGCTCTGGGGGTCGGCGCGCAACGCCTTGTCGAACGCGTCCGCGAGTGAGGTCCCGAGCGCGGCGCCCGAGGCGTTGGCGTGCTTGATGATCGCGACCGCCTTCTTTTCGGGCGCGTCGAGGCGAAGTTCGTGCACGAGGCGCCACGCGGCGTCGGCGTCAAAGAGATTGAGGTACGAAAGGGCGGTACCCGCGTGCTGGACCACGCCATCCCACCACGGCGTCGTGCCAGCAAAGCGATAACGCGCGCCCACCTGGTGGGGATTCTCGCCGTAGCGCGTGAGCGACACTCGTTCGAGACTCAGGTGAAGGGTGGGCGCGAGCACGGCCTCGGGGCCGGTGGGCGCCTCGCCTATCTCGCCGCCCTCGTCGAACCAGCGCACGATCTGAGCGTCGTAACTCGACGTGTGCGCAAAGGCCGCACGCGCGAAGGCGTGACGGGTCGCTTCGGTGACGAACCCGTGCTGTCCCAACTCTTCGAGGACCGTGTCGTACTGCTCGGGACTGGTGACGACCGTGACGTAGCGTTGGTTCTTCGCGGCGCTGCGCACCATCGAAGGTCCACCAATGTCGATCAGTTCGACCGACGGGTTCGAGGAAAAGGGGTAGAGATTGCTCACCACCAGGTCGATGGGCGTGATCTCGTGCGCTCCGAGGGCGGCGAGGTGCTCTGGCTTGGAGCGATCCGCGAGCAGGCCGGCGTGAATCCTCGGGTGCAGGGTCTTCACCCGGCCGTCGAGCATCTCGGGGAAACCGGTCACCTCGGCGACGTCCAGGTGCGCGACGCCCGCCTCGGCGAGCGCGGCGGCGGTATTACCCGTCGCGACCAGTTCGACGCCCAGGGCTTCGAGTCCCTTCGCGAACTCGATCAACCCGGTCTTGTCGTACACACTCAACAACGCCCGCATTCAACTCTCCTCTATCGTGCCCGCGACCGAAACCGGCTCTAAACCCGCGTCGAGTGACGCCATAACCCTACCGACCACCAACGGGTACAGGCGTCGCTCGACGGCCTTGATGCGTTCGTGCAGCGTCTCTTCGGTGTCCTCGGCGAGCACGGCGACCCGTCGTTGAGCGAGGATCGGTCCGTCGTCGAGTTCCAGCGTCGCCACGTGCACCGTGCAGCCGGTCTCGCTGGCGTGCGCCTCGAGCGCCGCGCGCACGGCGTGCCACCCCTTGAACGCGGGCAACAAGCTCGGATGGGTGTTAAGGACCCGACCCGGGTAGGCCGCGTGAAAGGTGGCCGTGACGATGGTGCCAAAACCCGCCATCGCCACGAGGTCGATCTGGCGCTCGCCTAGTACGTTGGTGAGCTCGTCACTGTAGGCCTCGCGGTCAAAGGATTTCGAGAAACCGCCAAAGTCCGCCCGATCCACCAGCACCGCCTCGATGCCCGCGGACTTAGCGACCTCGAGGGCCCGACACGGTCGGTCCGAAGCGACCAGAGCGATCGACAGGCCGACGTCGAGCATGGCTTCGAGGATGGTGCCCGAACCCGAGACCAGTACACAGAGTCGGACGTGGGCCAATGGCTACAGGGCCTTCACGATCTCGACCATCTTCTCGCCAGCCTCGGTGGGGTTCTGACAGACGTGCACGCCCGCCTCGCGAAGGGCATCCATCTTCGCCTGCGCGGTGCCCTTCGAGCCCGAGATGATGGCCCCGGCGTGACCCATTTTGCGTCCCGGCGGCGCGGTGACGCCCGCGATGTACGAGACAACGGGCTTGGTCATGTTCAGCTTGATCCACTCGGCGGCGCGCTCCTCTTCAGAGCCCCCGATCTCGCCGATCATCATGACCGCCTTGGTCTCGGGGTCGTCCTCGAAGGCGGTGAGGCAGTCGATGAAATTGGTACCGGGCACCGGGTCGCCCCCGATTCCCACGCAGGTGGTCTGGCCAATGCCCTTTTGACTGAGCTCGTGCAGGGCCTGGTAGGTCAGCGTGCCCGAACGCGAGACAATGCCGACCGGTCCTCCCGCGAGGGCGATGTCGCCTGACGTGATGCCGATATTGCACTTGCCGGGGCTGATGATGCCCGGGCAGTTCGGACCAAGGAGTCGCACGCCCGGGAATTCCTCGACGAGACGGTTATAAGTAACCGCCTCGTCGTGAGCGGGGATGCCCTCGGTGATACAGACAATGAAGGTGATNNACCGCTTCCTTCACCGAGTTGAAGACCGGGATACCGTCGACGTCGCTGCCGCCCTTACCCGGAGTGACCCCGCCGACGACCTTGGTGCCGTAGTCGCGATTGCGCAGACCATGAAAGCGACCCTGACCGCCGGTGAGTCCCTGGACGATCACCTTGGTGTTCTCATCTACGAAAATACTCATTGTTCGTCCTTAGGCGTTCGCGTAAGCCACGGCCCGGCGGGCCGCGTCCAACATCGTTGGTTCCATCATTAACTTGTCGTTGAGATGCGGGGCCAGTATCGCGCGACCCTCCACGGCGTTCGTGCCGTCGAGTCGCAGTACGACCGGCGACGTGATCGTGACGCGAGAGAGAGCCTCGAGAACTCCCTTGGCGACCTCGTCGACTTGCGTGATGCCACCGAAGACGTTCACGAAGATGACCTTCACCTTCGGGTCCGAGTTGATCACCTCCATCGCTGAGGCCATGACGTCGGCGTTCGCGCCCCCACCGATGTCGAGGAAATTAGCTGCCGTGCCGCCCACCTGATTGACGACGTCCAAGGTGGACATCGCCAGACCCGCCCCGTTGGCGATGATGCCGACGGTGCCGTCCAGACCGATGTAATTGAGACCCTTCTCCTTGGCCATCTTCTCTCGAGGGTCCTCTGTTTCAGTGGCGCGAAACTCCTCCCACTCGGGGTGGCGAAATGACGCGTTCTCGTCGAGGGTGACCTTGGCGTCGAGCGCGTGCACCGTGCCCTCGGGCGTGAGGATGAGCGGGTTGATCTCGGCGAGGTCGCAGTCGCCCGTGGTGTAACAGTCGTAGAGCTTGACGAGCAGCTCGGCCGTCTGCTCGCGCGCCTGCTCGTCCAATTCCGCCTCGTCGACCCAACGACGAGCGGTCGCGAGATCGAGCCCGCGAACCGGGTCAATCGACAAGAACGCAATGGCTTCGGGGTTCTGCTCGGCGACAACCTCAATCTCCACGCCACCCTGCGCGCTCAACATACCCAGGTGCACCTTGTTGGGCCGGTCCAGCGTGAACGACGCGTAGTACTCCTTGGCGATGTCGCTCGATCGCTCGATCCACAGACGGTGCACGACGTGGCCCTTAATGTCGAGGCCGAGAATGTTGCCCGCGTGCAGGCGCACTTCGGTCTCGTCCTGGGCGAGCTTGACGCCACCCGCTTTGCCGCGTCCTCCCACCTTCACCTGGGCCTTCACTACGACCGGATAACCCACGCGAGTAGCGACCTCGACCGCTTGTTCGACGGTGTCAGCGACGCCGCCGGGCGAGATCGCGATGCCGAAGCGAGCGAAGTACTGCTTTCCCTGATACTCAAAGAGGTCCATTCACTTCCACTTTCATTGTTGTGCCGCGAGAAGCGGACTGGGCTACTGGCGTACTTCGCGAGAATCGAGTGCGGATTCGAGCCACGTGCCGATCTCGTCGAGTGACGCGCCCGGGGTGAAGACGCGCGCGACCCCCGCCGCCTCGAGCGTGGCGATGTCGGCGTCGGGGATGATGCCGCCCACGATCAAGAGCACGTCCTCGCGCCCCGAATCCTTCAAGAGNNACTTCGAAGCCCGCGTCACGTAGGGTTCGCGCTATCACCTTCGCACCGCGATCATGGCCGTCAAGACCCGGTTTCGCCACTACGACTCGGTACGTTCGCTCCATCGTATATTCAGCATAGATGGACCGGGCAGGCCCCTTCTGCGGGCCGCTGCGCGTACGCCCGAGAGTAGCGTTGTTATTCGTGAGCACGATGACGGCCCCCGCGAGAGGTACCGGACGCGCTCTGGTATCGGCCATGCGACCGCGCCAGTGGGTGAAGAACGGGCTGATCACCGTGGCCCCCGGCGCCGCGGGAGTGCTCAGCCACGACAACGTCATTGGCCACGTGATCGTCGCCTTCGTGGCCTTCTGCGCGGTCTCTTCAGCCATGTACCTTCTAAATGACCTGCGCGACCTCGAGGCCGACCGACACCACCCCACCAAGCGGCGTCGCGCGATCGCCTCGGGCCAACTCTCGCGCCCGCTCGCCGTCACCGCCGTGGTGGTGTTATTGGTCATTGGCTTCGCCCTGCCCTTCAGCATTCGCGCGCCGGGTGGGCTGGAGCTCATTCTGGGCATCTACGTCGTCATTTCGGTGCTCTATTCGCTCTGGGTAAAGGAACTCGCCGTCATTGAACTGGTCTCGGTGACCAGTGGCTTCTTCCTTCGTGCCTACGCGGGCGCGGTGGCGTGCCATATATATGTGTCGTCCTGGTTCCTCGTCGTCGTCTCGTTCGGCGCGTTCTTCCTCGTCGTGGGCAAGCGATCGAGTGAACTCTCCCACGTCGGTGCCGGCGGGACCCGCAAGGTGCTCGCCGAGTACAGCGCCGAATTCCTACACTCGGCGCTCACCCTAAGCGCGAGCGTCGCGGTGACCGGCTACTGCCTCTGGGCCTTTGACACGTCCTCGACCGGACTGTCCTCGATCCAGCATCACATCATCCCCATTCGCCTCACCGTCGTGCCAGTAGTGCTCGCCATCTTGTTCGTCATGCGCGACTCGGAGTCGGCGAGCGGCCAGTCGCCCGAGGACCTCGTCCTAAAGAACCACACCGTCCAGGCGCTCTTGCTCGTCTGGGCGTTGCTCCTGGGACTGGGGATCTACTGGTGACCCGCACCACTCTCTACGGATGGGGACGCACGACGCCGAGTGTGGCGAACCTCGCGAACCCCGACAGCGAATCCGCAGTAGGTGAACAACTCGCCACGGGTGCCGCGCTCATCGCCCGAGGGCTCGGACGAAGTTACGGCGACGCCGCACAACTCAGCGGCGGCCTCGTGCTGAGCAACCTCGCCCTTGACGAGATGGGCGCCATCAACGAGCAAGGCGTGGTGCAACTGGGTGCGGGTGTCTCAATCGACCAGTTGTTGCACGTGTCGATCCCCCAGGGCTGGTTCGTCCCGGTAACCCCGGGCACCCGCCAGGTCACCGTCGCCGGCGCGATCGCCGCCGACGTGCACGGCAAGAACCACCACCGCGACGGGTCCTTCGCCCAGCACGTGCTCGAGATGCGTCTGGTGACACCGAGTGGCACCCACACGGTCTCACCCACCAAGGACGCGCCGTTGTTCTGGGCGACCGCGGGCGGCATGGGACTCACGGGCTTCCTCACGTCGGCCACGATCCAGATGTTGCCAATCGAGACCGACAAGGTGCTCGTCGACACCGAGCGCTTCGCCGACCTCGACGGGGTCATGGCCGCGATGAAAGAGCGCGATCATCTCTACAAGTACTCGGTCGCCTGGGTCGACTGCATGACCCGCGGCGCCCACATGGGCCGGGCCATCCTCACGAGGGCGAGCCACGCCACGGCGAGTGACCTCGACCAGGTCACGCTCAAGGCCCCGAAGCCAACCAAGCTCTTCGTGCCCTTTGACGCACCCAGTGGACTGCTCAATGCGCTCAGCGTGCGCGCGTTCAACGAGCTCTGGTTCCGCTCGGCCCCCAAGCTCCAGGAGAACGAGGCCCAGGAACTGCCCACGTTCTTTCACCCGCTCGACGGCGTACGCGATTGGAACCGCCTCTACGGCAAGCGCGGTTTCGTCCAGTACCAGTTCTGCGTGCCCGAGGACGCACACGAGACGATCGTCAAGGCCATCGCCCGACTCTCGTCCTCGGGCGTGGCGAGCTTCCTCGCGGTCTTGAAGCGCTTCGGACCCGCGAGCCCGGGTCTGTTGTCGTTTCCCATGCCCGGCTGGACACTCGCGCTCGACCTGCCGGTCGGACCGCGCGACCTGCCCGGAGTCCTCGACGATTTGGACGACCTCGTGCTCGAGGCGAATGGACGCATCTACTTCGCCAAGGACGCCCGGCTCGCGCCCGAGAAGGTACGCGCCATGTACCCGCGCCTCGATGAGTTCCTCGAGGTGAAGAGTCGCGTCGACCCCCGCCACCAGATGGCGAGCGACCTCGCTCGACGTCTTCAACTAGTAGGAAAGTGACCATGGATAACGCCTTTGGACAACCCCAGAACGTCGTCGTACTGGGCGGCAGTTCGGACATCGCGCGCGCGATCACCAAGAAGCTCTGCGCCGCGCGCGCTCACACGGTCGTACTCGCCGGACGCAGCCAGGAACTCTTGGACGTCGCCGCCGCCGAGGCCCAAGAGTACGGCGCGACCAAGACCGACACCGTTCTCTTTGACGCCGAGGACCCCACGAACGCCAAGCGCACGGTGAGTGAGGCGTTCGAGAAAGTCGGCGATCAGGTCGACCTCGTGGTGGTCGCCATCGGACTCTTGGGCGATCAACTTGAAATGGAAGACGACACCGAGGCGGTGACCTCGATGGTGATGGTCAACTTCGCCTGGCCGGTTGTCGCACTCGCCGAGGTCCGTCGGCGCCTCGTCGCCCAGGGCAGCGGTCGGATCCTGGTGATCTCGTCNNGGCGTGAGCCTGCACCTGGTGCGCCCCGGCGTCGTTCGCTCGCGAATGACCCAGGGTCAGCTCGAGCGAGTCCCCTTCACCACGGGCGTCAACGAGGTCGCCGAGAACGTCATGCGCGGGCTCGCCAAGGGTGACCGGGTCATCTGGAGCCCGCCGGTGCTTCGTTACGTGTTCGCGGTCTTGCGTCACCTGCCCGCGCCGCTATGGCGAAAGATCATGGACGGCGGGTTAACTCGCTAGCCCGCGGCCTTGGTGGTCTTGACCAACTCGGTGCTGCGCAGGCTCATGGTGAAGAAGTCGCGATTCCACCACGTATCGAAGTAACGCGAGCCGTCGGGCATCGATCCAAGCAGCGCCGAGCTGTTAGAGCCGTTGAGCGACGTACCGATCGGACCATCGAAGGCGGCGAACTGGACCCAGCCGGTGTTGATGTCGAGTTGCATCCCGCGCACGGCTCCGGCGAGGACGAGGACGTTGGCGAGGTCGCTGATCGACATCGCCGGTCCTCCGACGTAAACAATGGCGCCGTCCTGCGTAACACCCAGACCAGATCGCCACACGTTAAAACTGCCGCCCAGGGTCTTACCCCACTTCACCGAATTCTGATCCGCGAGTCCCGCAACGGCCTTGCCGTGATTGACGATCAGGTCGAGGTTCTGGCGCACCGAGGCGACCTGGTTGGACATCCAGACCTGGGTGCCCCACGAACCCATCGTCATCGTGCCGTCCCTATAGATGACAACGGACGCGGCGTTGTTCACGAGCGGCACCACGTTCTTGCCGTCGGTGTAGTAGCCACCATTGGAGTCCTGGATTCGAAAGCCCGCGTTGAACGCGGCGACGAGGGTCTTGCTCGCGAGCGCCGAGACGGGCGCCGTGTACTTGTAGGGACCTCCACCGGGAATGTAAGAGCCCGAATAGAGCTGGGCCGTTAAGAGTGTCGGGTCCATCCACGCCACGCCCACGACGTAGCTCGTGTGCACGGCGTCGGGTCGCACGAAGGCCTCGTACATGGTCGGAATGCCGTTGGCGGTCTCTCGCCCCGCGACGTGCCAGACACCCTCGCCCGGCAACGGATGCTTGGCCGGTGACTTCATGTCCTTGGGTGGCGCCAAGTGATCGCCCGTGGGAACCTTCAGCGCGGTCGGCCCCGAACCAAACGACGAGATCGACGGCGCGCCACCCACCTTGGGCGGGTTGAGGCGGTAGGCCTCGGCTTCGGCCCAGGTGACGATGACGCCCAGTCCGTGAGAGCGGCCCCACTCGGCCGCGCGCGAGGACATCGAGGTGCCGTAACTCGGGTTCGCGAGCGCGAAGGCGAGCGTGACCGCGTAGTAGCCAATCACCACGACGAGCACCAGCACGGCTCCCACGATGGTGCGACGGATCCAGTACACCTTCGCAGGATGACGAGGAATCTCGGGCGTAGCCGGTGGTCGATAGGCAGTCCGACGAGAAACCATGGTTTCCCATTCTGACACCTGAACCCGTGGTCACCCAATCAGGCGAAAAGACTGCCTACCCAGGTACGCTCACGCGGCGCAGGGGGGTCATGGCGAGCACGAGCTG
Source organism: Acidimicrobiaceae bacterium (assembly GCA_003133125.1). Taxonomy (GTDB): domain Bacteria; phylum Actinomycetota; class Acidimicrobiia; order Acidimicrobiales; family RAAP-2; genus RAAP-2. The sequence continues at coordinate 20,376 of PKZO01000037.1, forward strand.
CTTGGTGCCGTGATCGTCGAAGTTGACCGCCGCGCGACTGTGCGAACCCGTCCCTTCCACGCTCAACACGACGCCCGCGCCGAAGCGGTCGTGCACCACGTGCTCGCCCACCACGAGACCCAGTTTCTCGGCGCCCGTCGACCTCACGGGCGGGGCCGCGCCGGCACCGAAGGCCCGACCCTCGGTGAAGTCGGTACCGCGACCCACGAAACCATCGTCCTCACGCTCGAAGGTGGAACGCCGCGTCGGTAACGTCGCCGAGATGTCGAGCACGAGTTCGGGCGGGATCTCGAGCAAGAAACGACTCGCGATGGCGTCGACGCGTTGGCCCCACTTCGTGCGACTCCAGGCGTGGGTGAGTACCAGATGGCGCATGGCCCGGGTGATGCCCACGTAGCAGAGCCGGCGCTCCTCTTCGAGTTCGGCTTCATCGGCGAGGGCGCGGCTATGGGGAAAGACCGTCTCCTCGAGCCCCGCGATCACGACCGCCGGGTACTCGAGACCCTTCGCGACGTGCAGGGTCATCATCGAGATCGCCCCGGCCCCCCCGTCGAGCTGGTCCGAATCCGCCACGAGCGCCATGCGCTCGACGAAGTCGAGCAGCGTGTCGTACTGCGAGGCCGCCGAGGCGAGTTCGCCCAGGTTCTCCAGACGCGAGTACGCCTCGTCCGAGTTCTCCGCGCGCAACGCGTCACCCAAGCCCGTCTCGCGCACGATGGCGTCGATCATCTCGCGCGGGGTGAGGTCGTTGGCCATGGCGCGAAGTTGATCCAGGGTGAAAGCGAACTTCTCGGCGCCGCTCAGCGCCTTGGCGCCCAGACCGGCCGCCTTGGCGTAGTGGGCCGCCTCGGCGAAGGAGAGTCCGTGCTCGGCGGCGTAGGCGCCGAGCTTCGCCTGAGCGGCCTCACCAATACCTCGCTTGGGTTCATTGATCACCCGTCGCGCGGACGCCTCGTCGCGCGGATTGACGATCAGGCGCGCGTAGGCGAGGGCGTGCTTGATCTCCTTGCGGTCATAGAACCGCATACCCGAGATCACTCGGTAGGGGATGTTCGCGCGCAGCATCTCCTCTTCGAGCACTCGACTCTGAGCGTTGGTGCGATAGAAAACGGCCATCTGGTTCCAGTTGAGCGAGGACTCCGTACGCAGACGACGCAGCTCGCTCGCGATCCAACGCCCCTCGTCGTATTCGTCACCCGCGCGATAGAGACGGATCTTCTCGCCCTCGTCGCCCTCGGTGAAGAGGTTCTTGGCGTGTCGGCTCACGTTCTTCGCGATCACCGCGTTCGCGGCGTCGAGGATCACCTGGGTGGAACGAAAGTTCTGCTCGAGCACGATGACGGTGGCGTCGGGGAAGCGCTGCTCGAACTGGAGGATGTTGCGCACGTCGGCGGCTCGAAAGCGGTAGATCGACTGATCCGAGTCGCCCACCACGCACAGGTTGCGATAGCCGGCGGCGAGCATGAGCACGAGCTCGTTCTGGACCCCGTTGGTGTCCTGGAACTCGTCGACGAGCAAGTACTTGAAGCGCTGCTGATACGAGGCGAGCACTTCAGGGTCGCGACGAAGCATCTCGACTGCGTTGAGCAGGAGGTCGTCGAAGTCCATCGCATTCGCTAGAAGCAAGCGCTTCGCGTAGAGCGCGTAGATCTGCGCGACGCGACGGTGATGCGGATCGTCGCCGTAACCCGACGCCTCGTAGCCTTCGGGCGAGAGCATCTCGTTCTTCGCCGCCGAGATCGCGGCGTAGACGCTGCGCGGCGAAAGACGCTTGGTGTCAAGATCGAGTTCTTTCATGATCCGCTCGACCGCGGTCTCGGCGTCGCCCGCGTCATAGATGGTAAAGCCCCGCTGGTACCCGAGGACCCCGGCGTGTGCGCGCAACATACGTAGACAAGCCGAGTGGAAGGTGGAGACCCACATGCGCTGCGCGTCCTCACCGACGAGCTCGATGACGCGCCGTCGCATTTCATCGGCCGCCTTGTTGGTGAACGTGATCGCCATGATCTCAAAGGGGCGTGCGTCACCCGAAGCGAGGATGTGGGCGATCCTTCGCGTGAGTACTCGCGTCTTGCCCGAGCCAGCGCCCGCAATCACGAGCAGGGGTCCCCCGCGCTGGAGGACCGCTTCGCGTTGGGGTTCGGTCAGGCCCTCAAGCAGCGACGCGGGGTCGAGCGCGCCTGAGTCCGCGGGCTCGTTACCCCACAGCGACTCGTCAGAGAACGGTGACCGGGTCACTCCCACTCAATGGTGCCCGGTGGCTTGCTCGTCACGTCGAGGGCCACCCGGTTCACGCCGTCCACCTCGCGGATGAGGCGGTTCGCGATTGACTCGATGACCTCATAGGGCAGGCGAGCCCAGTCCGCGGTCATCGCGTCGTCGCTCGTGACGGCGCGAATGATGATCGGATACGCGTAGGTGCGGCCGTCTCCCATGACCCCCACCGTACGCACCGCCGGTAACACCGCGAAGCTCTGCCACAGTTCGCGGTAGAGACCCGCCTTCTTGATCTCGTCGACGACCACGTAGTCCGCGTTGCGCAGTATCTCGGCGCGTTCGCGCGTCACCTCGCCCACGATGCGCACGCCGAGTCCCGGCCCGGGAAAGGGCTGACGCCAGACGATCTCGGCGGGCAGACCGAGTTCCTCGCCCACGTGGCGCACCTCGTCCTTGAAGAGACTGCGCAGTGGCTCCACGAGTTCAAAGGACAAGTCCTCGGGCAGACCTCCCACGTTGTGGTGGCTCTTGATGTTAGCGGCGTGGCCCGAGCCCGATTCAATGACGTCGGGGTACAACGTGCCCTGAACGAGGAAGCGCGGACCGTCGTCGCCCTTGCCGAGCTCGCGCGCGACTGTCTCGAACTCGCGGATGAAAAGCTCGCCGATGATCTTGCGCTTCGCTTCGGGATCGGTCACTCCCGCGAGAGCCTCGAAGAACCGGTCCTGAGCCTTTACGTGGATCAACTCGACACCGAATTGACGCGTGAAGGTCTCTTCGATCTGCTCGCCCTCGTTCTTTCGCATCAGACCCGTGTCGACGAAGACGCACGTGAGTTGGTGTCCCACGGCCTTGGTGACCAATGCCGCCGCCACCGCCGAGTCGACGCCGCCCGACAGCGCACAGAGGACCTTCTCGGTCCCCACCTGAGCGCGAATCGCGGCGACCTGGTCTTCGATGATCGAGGTGTTCGTCCAAGTCGGGGGGATCTCAGCGACGTGGTGCAAGAACGTCGCGAGTAGTTCCTGGCCCCGCTCAGTGTGAGCGACCTCGGGATGAAATTGCACGGCGTAGAGTCGGCGCTGCACGTCTTCCATCGCGGCGACCGGTGCCTCGGGCGACGAGGCGCTCACGGTGAACCCCTCTGGCGCACGCGCGATGGCGTCGCCGTGACTCATCCAGCAGTCAGAGGTCCCGGCCCATTCGCTCATCACTCTCGACGGGCCGATTCGCGTGAGCGCGGTGCGCCCGTACTCGCCGGCCCCCGTGCGTGCGACTTCGCCCCCGAGCTGCTGGGCCATGAGCTGCGCGCCGTAACAGATCCCGAGGATGGGGATGCCGAGTTCGTAGATCGCGGGGTCGAGTGAAGGCGCGGGTACTTCGTAGACCGACTTGGGACCCCCGGACAGGATGATCGCGGCGGGAGCTTTCGCTCGCACCTCGTCGGCGCTGATCGTGCTCTGGACGATCTCTGAATAGACGTGCGCCTCGCGCACACGTCGGGCAATCAGTTGGGCGTACTGGGCGCCGAAGTCAACGACGAGAACGTTCGAGGTCAATGTCCCATGCCTACGCCCTGGGAGCGCTGGAGTTGTTTTCCTTCGGTCTGGAGCGAGGGCGCAAGCATGATCTCGGCCTTCTGGAACTCCTTTAACGTCTCGTAGCCGCAGATCGCCATGGTCGTGCGAAGGGCGCCGAAGAGGTTCATCCGTCCGTCGTTCTCGTGGGCCGGTCCGAGCAGGATCTCCTTCAGTGAACCGCGTACCTGGGTGCGCACGCGAGTGCCGCGCGGCAACGTGGGGTGGAACGTCGCCATACCCCAGTGAAACCCGCGCGCCGGCGCCTCGACCGCGCTCGTGAGAGGCGAGCCGATCATGACCGCGTCCGCGCCACAGGCGAAGGCCTTGGCGATGTCGCCGCCCTTGCTCATGCCTCCGTCGGCAATGACGTGCACGTAGACGCCAGTCTCGTCCAGGTGACGCATGCGCGCGCCCGCGACGTCGGCGATGGCGGTCGCCTGAGGCACGCCAATGCCGAGCACCGCTCGTGAGGTGCAGGCGTTACCCGGTCCGACACCCACGAGCACGCCGGCGGCGCCGGTGCGCATGAGGTGCAGGGCCGCCTGATAACTCGCGCAACCACCCACGATCACCGGTAGTTCGAATTCGCGGATGAACTTCTTCAGGTTGAGCGGTTCGACGGTCTTTGACACGTGTTCGGCCGAGACGACCGTGCCCTGAATCACGAGGACGTCTAGACCCGAGTCGAGGATCGTTTTCGCCATCCACTCGGTCCTCGCCGGCGTCACCGACGCCGACGTCGTGATACCAGCGGCTTTCATCTCCTTGATGCGCTCGGCGACCAACTCGAGCTTGATCGGCTCCAAGTACATCTGTTGCATGCGCGCGGTCGCCTTGTCGTCGTCGAGTTCGCGAATCTCCTCAAAGAGCGGCATCGGGTCCTCGTAGCGCGACCAAAGACCTTCGAGGTTGAGCACGCCCAGGCCCCCGAGGCGACCGAGTTCGATCGCCGTGGCGGGCGACATGGCACCGTCCATCGCCGAGCCCAAGAGCGGCAGTTCGAATTTGTACGCGTCGATCTGCCACGAGATGTCGACGTCTTCTGGATCGCGAGTACGTCGTGAGGGCACGATCGCGATGTCGTCAAAGCCAAACGCTTGACGAGCCGACTTATAAATGCCAATCTCTACTTCTGCCATCTGGTCCTCCGCCTAGGAAATGGGCAACTCCGAATTCGAGCGTGCTTTACCTTTATTCTACCGGACGTGCCTAGTCCTAAACCCGGTCTGCATCGGACCAGTTTGTTCGAGTGACCACGCACAACAGTTCGGTGAGCACGCGCGCGGTGGCTCCCCAGATGACGTCTTCGGGCACCCGGTAGAAGTAGATGGGAAAGAAGCCTTCGTGGTCCGCGAGGGGTCGAGCATCCGTCCGCCTCCACTGCTCCTCGAGAAAGACGTCCTCTGCGAGGAGGTCGCGCAAGGCGACCGTGAAGACTCGCTCGACCTCACTGGGGTGGATGACCAGTTCCGGGCGCCGCTCGAGTACCCCCACCACCGGCCAAATCGCTGATCCCGAGGCGAAAGTGACGATGGGCGTAAGCCAACCTATCGGGGTGACCAGCGAAGGTTCGATACCCACTTCTTCGTGGGCCTCGCGAAGCGCGGTGGCGATCGGGGTCTCGTCGTGATCACTGCGGCCTCCGGGCAGGGCGATCTCGCCTCGATGGCTCCTCATGGTGCGAGCCCGGCGCGTCAGGATGACCTCGGTCTCGCCCTCCTCTTCGAACAGGGCAACGAGGACCGCGGAGCGTCGGGTGACCGGGCGCGGCGCGTCGTCGGCCACTGTCGCCAGTTCCGCCGGTTCGCCCGGCATAGAAGTGGTGTCGAGTGAACGTCGCGCCTCTTCCAGTCGTCGTTGCACCAGTTCGAGGGTGAACCCTTGACGCTCATCTGATCCCAGCGCCGCCCAGGGTGCGGGTGAACCCACCCGGATCTCGTCGGGCTCGGGAATTACCTGGGGATACTCGTGATCCAAGAACCGACCCGGACCCGCGTCGTCTCGCACCATTCAATCTCCCCTAGTGTTGTGGAGTCGCGATTCACGCACATCCGAGATTTTACCCACCCCCCTTTCAACCACATCGGAGACCTCAATATGAAATCCCTCGCTCGCATGAGCGTTCGACGACGCTGGCTCGTGCTCGTCGTCTGGATCGGCATCTTTATTGGCATCAACATCGCCGCGCAGACGATCGGTTCGACCTATTCGAACTCCTTCAGCCTGCCCGGGACGAACTCGACCCACGCCCTCAAACTGCTCGAGCAAGGCTTTAAGTCCAAGTCCGGTGACGCCGACCAGATCGTCTTCGCCGTGAAGCAGGGCACGCTCGCGAGCCACGAAGCGACCATCAACGCCATGCTCGCCAAAATCGAAAAGATGCCCAAGGTCGGCAGTGTCACCTCGCCGTTCTGCCCCACGGGTAGCACCACGTACTGTCCGGGCGCGCTGCAAATGGACAAGGCCGACACGATTGGCTACGCGACGGTGGACTTCACGAAGCAGGCGAACCTCCTCGCAAAGTCTCAGATCCGCGCGGTCCAAAACGCTGGCGAGGCGATTAGATCCAAGTCCCTCGAGGTCGAGTTCGGCGGCAACGCCTTCAGTTCTCTCGACTCGCCCACCGGCAGTCCCGGTGAGGGACTCGGTCTGCTCGCTACCGCGATCGTCTTGTTCTTGGCCTTCGGTTCGCTGTTCGCGATGCTGCTGCCCCTCGGGGTAGCGCTGTTCGCGATTGGCATCGCATCGGCCGCGACCACACTATTGAGCCACGGTCTGCCCATTGCGCAGTTCGCACCGATCCTCGGCTCGCTCATTGGACTTGGTGTCGGGATTGACTACGCCCTCTTCATCGTGACCCGCAGCAGACAGAACTTGAAACAGGGCATGACCACCGAAGAGGCGATCGTCACCTCGCTGAACACTTCAGGTCGCGCGGTGCTCTTCGCGGGAATCACCGTGTGCATTGCGTTGCTCGGTATGTTGCTCCTCGGCTTCTCATTCCTCGACGGTCTCGGTATCGCCGCGGCGCTCACGGTCGCCATCACGATGCTCGCCGCGCTCACCCTGCTGCCGGCGTTGCTCGCATTCCAGAAGAGCAAGGTGCTCAGTCGCCGCGAGCGCCGCAAGTTTGCCGCCGAGGGACCCGAGCCCGCCGTGCTCGAAGGTGGCTGGCAACGCTGGGCGCGCTTCGTCGCGCGCCGCCCTCGCGAGCTCTCCCTCGCGGCACTCGTGCTCATCGTCGCCCTGGGACTGCCGATCTTCTCACTGCACCTAGGAATCTCTGACGCGGGATCGGATCCCTCGGGTTCGACCACTCGCATGGCGTACGACCTGCTCGCCAAGGGCTTCGGGCCTGGCTTTAACGGACCACTCACTGTCGTTGGTTCACTTCACAACAGCGCCGACAAGGCGACGATGGAGTCCCTGGACAAAGCCCTCGTCGGCAAGCCCGACGTCGCCGCGGTCGCGCCACTCGTGATCAATCCTCAGGGCACCGTGGGGCTCATCACCGTGATCTCCAAGTCCAGTCCTCAGGACACCAAGACTTCAGATCTCATCACCATGCTGCGTGATCACTACATACCCGATGCCACCGCGACTTCGCACACGGCGATCTTCGTAGGCGGCCAGACTGCACTCGCCAACGACTTCTCGGGTGTGCTCGACGGCAAGATCCCCCTATTCGTGACCATCATCGTCATCCTCGGATGCCTCTTGCTCATGGTCGCCTTTAGGAGCATCTTGATCCCGCTCACCGCGGCGTTCATGAACCTGCTCGCGGTCGCCGCCTCCTTCGGGCTCGTGGTGGCAGTCTTCCAGTGGGGATGGGGCAGCGCCATCATCGGATCTGGTTCGGGACCGATCGAGTCGTACCTACCGATCGTGATGATCGCCATCCTCTTCGGACTCTCGATGGACTACCAGGTCTTTCTCGTCTCGCGCATGCACGAAGAGTGGGTGAACACCAACAACAACGAGGACGCCATCATCCACGGTCAAGCCAACACGGGCCGAGTCATCACGGCAGCGGCACTGATCATGGTCTGCGTGTTCTTCTCGTTCGCCGTGGGTGGCGAGCGCATCATCGCCGAATTCGGTATTGGTCTGGGTGGTGCGGTGTTGATGGACGCCTTCATCTTGCGTACGGTGCTCGTACCCTCGTTGATGCACTTCTTTGGCAAAGCGAACTGGTGGATGCCCAAGTGGCTCGACCGAATCGTTCCTCACGTTGCGGTCGAAGCGAGCGACAAGGTCACGTCCTAGCGAAAACCGCCCCTGGCGTGAACAGTTGTTACGAGATTCTGAATCCGGCGCCGGAATTGCGCGCTGGGTGACCCGGTCTCTCAAGCAGTCGTCGCGGTGACGGGTTCTGGAATGGACGACGGGGGTGCGGCGACCTTGAGACTTTCGCCCCAATGCGACCACGTCACCTTGAGCGATACGCCACCAACTGTTGCGATGAGCTCGAGCGGTAGCGGTTTACCCTTGAGCGATATATAGACGGTCTCGGTGTAGGAAGGGGTGCCCTCCTGGGCTGGAACGACCCCCTTGATGCTGCGCACACTGGCGCCCAGAAGAGAAGTGACGGGACCCAGTGCCAAGTGGCCCGTGAGATTAAGCGAGAGGTCGAAATCGGACTTGAGGGTTGTCGCCGCCGCGACGGAGTTGTAGTTGGGGTCTGACGGCGTCACGAGCAACCACTTGTTGGCGTAGCTGCTCGGATCGCTGATCGTGAGCCCGAAGAAGTCGACCAGTGCAGCAGCACTGCCGCGGATATACGCCTTTCCCTTACTATCCAGAGCAATCACGGTCGCACTCGAACCGTTACTGAACCTGTAGCGCTGTTCACCTGCACTGACGCCGATGTCGTTTTCGACCTTTTCCGTCGTTGTCGTTTCTTCGTTCAAGCCCACTTCGTGAACCGAACGAGCGGCGATGGCGTCATGCCTCGCCGCGGCGAGTAGTGACGACGCCGTCACCGAAGCACCACTCACGGGAAGCGCCGTCGCTGCCCCGAGAAGCACGGCTATCCCAGACGCGACGAGGAGACGACCCGCGCGCGAATTGTGAGTGCGACCACGCAAAGCGCCGCGCTGGCTCTTCAATCTCGGCTTCACGTGCATTGCCGGTGACTCTAGACGAGTTTCACGACGGAGCATTGACTGAAGCTGCTCCGAGCGAAAGGCCGCTAAAAGGTGGCGCATGTGCAAGGTCCGTCTCGCCCACGAAAGTGAGAAGCGTACAACGGTGCTACGAAGGCGAGAAGCACCCCGTCGCAGGAGAACTCGTGCCGTACGAACCGTGTGACGCGACGCCCTTCTCTGGAAAAACACTGAGCTGCGTACCATCCCAGGAAATCGAGAAGCTCGGAGATCCCGAGGGCCACGACGCCATGAACGGACCACCATTCGACGCTGAAGTAGCCCACGCGGTACCAGAACCCGGAGCAGCGCCGTTGAGCGCCTGGTATGTGCTGATTGCTGTTTGCACGGAGGCGAAATCGGCTTCGCACGCCGCGAGTCGAGCTGGGGGTACCGCTTGGGCAATGGTCTGAGGTGCAGTAGTCGTCGTCTGCGAAGCACTCGCCGAACTGGGCGATGGCTTGGGACTTTGCGCTTGCGTCAGAACGATCGTCACGAGGATTCCCAGGATCACCACCACCATGAGCGTGGCGATCATGGCGAAACCCTGTTCTCTCGCTCGCGAAGGTTCATTTTCTCTGGACACGCACCAACTCCGACTCGCTTTAGCCAAGGCTAGGGCACGACATACTTCATCGACGACCTTGTGCTTGAGGTGTAGGGCCACTCTCGAATCGAAGAACCTCGGCACCTTGGGACTCCAACGACGGCGTCAAGGGCCAACGGCCCAAGTCAATCCGTTGGCTTAAGATTTCTCTCGACGAAAATAGTGCACGATGGCAGTCGTCCGACTACCCGAGATGCCGGGGATAAAGGCCGTCAGCCCAATGATCGGTACCGCCATGAAGAGTTCCCATCCTTGCGCGGGAAGTTCGACGAGCGCGGAACCCAGTTCCTTCCAGCCCGTCTTGCCAACTGGAATGTAAATCTCGGTGTATTCGTAGGTCATTGGCAAACCATAACCGAGGTAGTCGCCAGGAGCCTGACCGGTTGCGGCCAGCGAAGTGGAAACAACGGCGATATCGTTGACGCTTTCGCCACTCGAGCGATAACCATGCGTCACATGAATGCTGATCGAAGTTGAGACGAACTCAAGCCCGCAAAACCGTGGGCCATGCCACGTTGAATGTCGCGGTCGTCGTACAATCGGAAGAGTTTATGAATTCTTGGACGGTCTAGGGAGCATCATGATTGCAATCTGGCACTGGTTCTTGCAGGTCACCGGTACGGATAACGAAGCGAGCAAGTGGTACGCGTTCTGGAGCGGTTTCGGCGCCGACCTGGGTGAAGGTGCCATATTTCTCAGTCTTTTCGGCCTTTACCGCAGACACAAGTGTCAGAGNNCGAGAGCAGCACAAGGTCCGACACCCTGAGATGCACGAGCACTTTGCCAAAGGAGCCGAATGATCGCCGCAACATTCTTTGATCGCTGGGTGTGGCCAGCGGGTGGCTCAGGAGGAATACCCGGAGACGTCGTCGCGACGTTGATCTGGGTGATTATCGCCGGTGTCGCCACAACCGTCTTCTACCCTCCTGTAAGAAAAGCAGTCGAGAAATACGTGAAGCGACACTTCGAAGAAGGAACCGCGGAGCTCCACGCGAAACTCGACCACATCATCGAGCACCACCCCGACATTCCGCCGTACCACTCGAAGAATAAAGATTGATCAAAACACCAGATTCCATACTCGTGCCTGGGGCGTGATCTACCAATGCGACAATGCACTTGCGACCGATCTGCAGGACCTCTTGCACATGGGAGCCGTCATGGAACTTCTGGCGAAAGGCCCGAACCCTCACTATCGATATCCTTAGCCAGATGGAGCATCTCCTCCACATAGAGGGACTTCGCCGTAACTTTGGAACCTTGACGGCCCTCGACGATCTTTCCTTCGACGTCCCCGCTGGTCAGGTCGTGGGCTTTCTGGGACCTAACGGCGCCGGCAAGACGACCACCATGAGGGCGATCTTCGGTCTCACGGATCTGGACGCGGGCACCATCACGTGGAACGGCACGGTCGTAGGTCAGGCGCAGAGACGTCGCTTCGGCTACATGCCCGAGGAACGTGGTCTCTATCCGAACATGCTCGTCGGCGAGCAACTCCAATATCTTGGCAGACTGCACGGCATGACGGCGATCGACGCCTCGAGTGCGACGACGACTTGGTTGGATCGCCTAGGAATCGCCGATCGGATCGCGAGCAAGGTGGAGGACCTCTCCCACGGCAACCAACAGCGCGTGCAACTGGTAGCAGCGTTGCTCCACGAACCCGAGATGCTGGTCTTAGACGAACCGCTCGCGGGACTAGACCCTTCGGGTATCGACGTCATAGGTGAGGTGCTTACCGAGCAGGCTCGCTCAGGTTGCTGTGTGCTCTTTTCCAGTCATCAACTCGACCAGGTCGAGGACCTCTGCGAGTCGGTCGTGATCATCGACAAAGGTCACTTGGTGGTGTCGGGAAAAGTGGACGATCTGGCCACTAGCGGACCGCGGCGTCTCGTCGTACGGATTGAGGGGGACCGAACCGCTTCCTGGGCCGAGGGAGTCGCCGGGATCACGGTTTCTGAGGTCACGGGGGGCGAAGTTCGACTCGTGCTCGACGCCAGCGTGGATAGCAACGCCGTCTTAGAGCTCGCCCGCAGTACCGGCCGGGTGACCGAATTCGTCTTCGCGCGCCGCCGTCTCTCCGAGCTCTTCCGTGAGGCAGTGAAGTGAAGTTCATCGGCATCACGCTCGCCGTAGTGGTGGTTGCGGCTATACGAATCAGCAGGCTCCGACGGCGTCGTCGCAACGGAGCGAGTATGGTCCGTTCATTCTCGGGCCCACTCAGCAGTGACGTCGGTTTGATCATGACTCGAGAGGTGCGAGAGAGATTCCGGGGACGAGTCTTCAAGGTCACGACGCTGTTCATCTTGCTCGTGGTAGCTGCCGCGATCGTCATCCCCGTACTTCACAACGGCAAGGCGAAACCCCAGGAGGTCGGTATCGTTGGTACGCTCTCATCCTCCCTTCACGCAACCGTGACCAGCTCCGCCAAGAGCGCGGGCGTCACCATTCGCCTCGTGTCCGAATCCAGCGTCCAAAATGCCAAGTCTGATCTCCAATCGGGTCGAATCAACGTCGCGATCGTGGACGGTGGCGAGTTGCTTCTAAAGAGCCCGCTTTCATCGACCGACAACTCGTCGGGCGCCCAACTGGTTCGTTCGGTCGCCGAGAACCTCGGCATCGCCGAAGCCTTCCAAAAAGCTCAACTTTCACCGGTACAGTCTGAAACCCTAAAGCAAGCCAAGGCGCTCCCGATAAAGAGCGTTGAAGGTAGTACGGGCAAGTCCGGTGCGAAAAATGCGAACGAGGCCACCTCGCTCATCGGGATAATCCTCATCTTCGTCATGCTCCAGCAGTACAACACGTGGATCCTGATGGGAGTCATGGAAGAGAAGGCCAGTCGTGTCATCGAGGTGCTGCTGTCAGCGGTACGACCGATTCAGCTGTTGACCGGCAAGGTCCTAGGCATTGGGATAGCGGCGTTGACGCAAGCTACTCTCGTCGTCGCGTTTGCTCTGGTGTTGTCAAAGGCGGTGGGCTCGACTCTCGTGCACGGCACGGCACCACTGGTGATCGCGAGCACCTTCGTCTGGCTCGTTCTCGGCTACACGTTCTACTGCTGGGTTTACGCCGCTGCGGGTTCGATGGTCGAGCGTCAAGACCAGATCCAAAGCCTGGTGCTCCCGCTGAGCCTCCCGATGATCTTCGGTTACATAATGGCCCTCACCGGAGCAAGCTCAGGAGCCCCCAGCGCCTTACTGAAAGTGCTCGCCTACCTACCGCCCACGGCGCCTTTCGCCATGCCGGTCCTGGTGGGATTTAAAGCCGTGACGTGGTGGGAGTTTCTCGCTTCGGCGATCATCAGCGTGATTTGCACGATCGGCATTGCTCGACTGGCGGCGACAATCTACCGACGAGCGATTCTGCGTACCGGCGGACGTGTTCGGCTTCGAGAAGTCTTTGCGCGAACGGCCCGCTGAACTAACTTTCAAGGCGACAGACGGCACCGCTGACGCGAGACGCGGATCTGTGACGTTTTGGAACACGTCGCGAACGCGCCGCCGCAGCGAAAAGTCGTGCGTCTGAGTCGCGGAGATTACTCAGTGGCCGTCGGCCGATGGAGCTTGCCCCTGAGAGGATTCCTTCCAGTGGTTCAACTATGGATGGATGTCGCTCTCGTGGGAGGTATGGCTCGTAGGTTCCAGCTGGAAGGTCGAGTGAGTAATCCCAAATTGCCCGACTAAGCAGGTCTGAAGAGCATCAAGAATTTGTGGGGCGTGTCCGGTGTCGAAGCAGCGGTTCTCAACAATCACGTGGGCCGACAGGGTGATAGAGCCCGATGAAAGTGTCCACACGTGCAAATCGTGAACATCAAGAACATCCGCAATATCAGCGAGCTGTTTTCGAACCTCGTTCAAGTCAATGTCATCGGGCGCTGCTTGAAGAAGTATGCGACCCGAATCGCGCAAGAGTCCCCACGATGTCCAAAGCATCAAGAAGACAACAAGTATCGAGGCGATCGAGTCTGCTCTCTCCCAATGAGCTAGGACGATGACGAGACCTGATATTGCGGTTCCTAGAAACGCATAGAGGTCAGTGACGATGTGAGCGAACGCAGCTCGCAGATTGAGATTCCTCCGATTTGCACGTGCCAGGACTCGAACGGCAACCAGATTGATCGCCGCACCGATCAATGCCACCACGAGTACAAGACCGCCCGCGACGTCATGGGGTGAGATCAGGCGCTCAACCGCCTCCACCCCGATAAGAACTGCGATGACGACCAGCAATACTCCATTCGCGGCGGCCGCGAGTATCTCGGCTCTCTTGAATCCATAGGTCCACCGCTCGTGGGCGGGCTTTCGTGCCAACTTGATCGCCCACGCACTCAATGAAAGTGCTGCGACATCGGTGATCATGTGACCGGCATCGGCGTACAGCACCAACGAGTCACCAAGCACCGCTGCCACGACTTCGGTTACTAGGAAAAGCGCCAGGAGTGCCAAGGTGATGAGTACCAAGCGCATATCCGCGTCAGCTACCACATCATGGGAATGATCCCCGTATTCGGGTCCTTCAGTCAATGCTCATGCGGCCGATCCATGAAGTGAGCAATCGTCTCATGTCCAATGCTCTCACAAAGGTACGCAAAAGAAACCCAGTCGGTACTGCGTAATCTCCGACTGGCCGGTTCGGGCATGGGAGCAACGACAGCACCGCGAAGGCTCGAGCCTCTGGCGCGCCAATTGCCCTTGCTGCTGCATAGGCAATCGCATTCCTGTTCTCGAATTGCACGCCTTAGGTATGGCCTCTACGAAGGATCGAACTCACTGCCAGCATCCAACCTCGCCGAAGATTCAAGTCGGTCCGGCGGTGCAAAAGTATTACGAAACGTGAAGGCCGACTGCGTTGGACCCAGTTCTCGCAGCTCTCGCACGCGGGACTCAGCTTCGGAAATTGTGGGTTCATGTCCTTCGCGAATCCACCACAGCGCAGTCGTCGCTTCGGCGACTCGCTCGAACCATTTCCCGCGTTGCAACAGCACCGACCGATGCATCGAGCCATGGACCCAGGCTGAAAGCTGTTCAATGGTTTCCCACACGCTCATATTGACGATCACGCCGGCGCTTTCTGCAAGGTCCCATTCGAAAGCTCTTATTGACGTCGAATTCCCATCTTCGGCTTGTAGGCGCCAAACAAATCCTGACGCACCGTCCGCAGAAGCATTGACTGGAGCGAGCGAGGCGACAAAATCTGCCAGTTCCTCTGAGTCGAGTGGAGCTCGCAGACGAGCAACGTTTACCTGCGCGATGTGATAAATCATCCAGTAACACTAACGCTGACCGTAGTCAAGATCTGTTCTCGTGTCGGAGGCCCGACGCACGAGGAACGCAACCATCCACTGGCGACTTGATCTATCCTCAGTCTGAATTCTGCCGAAAATCCCAGAAATCTTCACATTGACTGATTGCACTCGATGGCCATCACTCATAATTGACAGATGCCTCGATTGATTGAACCTGTGATTCCTCCAGGGTCAATGAGCCAATTGGTCCAGCCAATTCTTGAGGTGGATGATCGCTCGTACTTGCGCCCATGGACCATGGATGACGTCGCGGTGGTGGTAGCGGCGTACAGTGATCGCGAAATCCAAAGATGGATTCCATACTCCTTTGACGAGGCTGAAGCCGAGCAAGTCATTGCGAGATGGACCGAGACCTGGCACAAGGAGACGGGCGCCTGCTGGGCAATCGCTAAGCGATCTGATGAATCGGCTTTCGGCCGATTCGCATTCCAGACCATCGACTTCATAAGTGGTTCCGCCGAAATCGCATATTGGGTGCTTCCCCAATCGCGAGGCGAAGGATACGCACCATTGGCGACCACCGCAATCTGTGAGTGGGCGTTCAATCAGTTGGGTCTGCATAGAGTGCAGTTGTTCCATTCCGTGCGCAACATTGCGTCGTGTCGTGTCGCCGTCAAGGCGGGACTCGAACTCGAAGCAACCCTGAAGAGTGAAGCACTTTATCGCGACGGTTGGCACGATACACACCTTCATGCCTGCGTGCGAACCGGACAGGCTTCGATTACATGATTCCCGGGTTGCGGAATCCGGCTTTCAGTGCATGAGAGCGGGCCTGCGGCCCGACGTGAACCCTGACGCCCCGGACTCGATAACCGCGGCGCTGGTAAATACGTATACCGGAATGGACTTAGGACTCCAAAATTCAATTGGACGCTCTGACTATCCGTTCTACTTTCGTCACCTAAAATTGCACAATGAATTCGGTCATAATCTTTGTCGCCAAGTATTTCGTTTTCCTGAGTATTCTCGTCGCCGCAGTGTTTTGGCTTCGAGTTCCTACCAAGGAAAAGATTTCGCTGGGCTGGAGGGTCATCGTCGGAGGGATCCTCGCAGAAGCTCTGGCACAAATCGCCGGCCATATCTATTACGACACAAGACCTTTCGTAAGCGAGCACATCGTCCCGCTCATCGCTCACGCACCAGACAACGGATTTCCTTCGGACCACGCATTGCTGGCTTCATTCCTCGGGTTTGTCGTGCTGCGCCACTCGCGCGCGACTGGACTGCTGCTACTGCTCATCGCGATCCTCATTGGCTGGGCCCGAGTACTCGCCCACATCCATCACCCCATCGACATCGTTGGTTCATTCGCCATCGCCGCATTCTCCGTTGCGGTCGTGGAACTCGGCGTCCGTCTTTGGAAGAAATGGCGTCGCGACGCTCACCACGAGAGTCCCGTCGCCTAAGACCACGTCGCTGGATCACGAACCTCGCGACTCTGGAATCTGCCCACAAAGCAGGAACCGGGTCCACGAGGGACCCGGTTCCTGCGTCAACGAGAAACGTTGACTACATCATGCCGCCCATACCACCCATGCCGCCGTCGCCCATCGGGGCGGAGGCGGGTTCGGGCTTGTCGGCGACGATGGCTTCGGTCGTGAGAAGCAGCGCCGCGATGGACGCCGCGTTCTGCAGCGCCGAGCGCGTCACCTTGGCGGGGTCGATGACGCCCGCCTTCACGAGGTCAACGAGTTCTCCCGTGGCGGCGTTGAGGCCAATGGTGCCCTTCGCGTTCGAGACCTCGCGCACCATGACGGCACCTTCGAATCCCGCGTTCGACGCGATGTGACGAAGCGGCGACTCCAAGGAATTCGCGACGATTCGCGCTCCCGTTGCCTCGTCGCCCGTCAGGGTCGCAACCAACTTGTCAACGTCCAGACGCGCTCGCACCAATGCCGTGCCACCACCGGCGACGATGCCTTCGTCGATCGCCGCTCGTGTCGCACTGAGGGCGTCCTCGATGCGGTGCTTCTTCTCCTTGAGCTCGACTTCGGTGGCGGCGCCAACCTTCACGACCGCCACACCACCGGCGAGCTTGGCGAGACGCTCTTGGAGCTTCTCGCGGTCCCAGTCCGAATCGGTGTCCTCGATCTCACGCTTGATCTGAGCGACGCGTCCCGCGAGGTCCGCGGGCGTGCCCGCGCCGTCGACGATGGTCGTGGCGTCCTTGGTCACCACGATGCGACGCGCGCGACCGAGCAGATCAACCGTGGCGCTCTCGAGCTTGAGCCCGATCTCCTCGGAGATGACGGTGCCCCCGGTCAAGATCGCCATGTCCTGGAGCATTGCCTTACGGCGTTCGCCGAATCCCGGCGCCTTAACGGCAACCGAGGTGAAGGTTCCACGGATCTTGTTCACCACGAGAGTCGCCAGGGCCTCGCCCTCGACGTCCTCAGCGATGATGAGCAGCGGGCGCGCGGACTGCATGACCTTCTCCAACACCGGCACGAGGTCGTGCACGGCCGAGATCTTGCCCGAGGTGAAGAGGATGAACGCGTCTTCTAAGACGGCCTCTTGACGCTCGGCGTCGGTCACGAAATACGGCGACAGGTAGCCCTTGTCGAACTGCATGCCCTCGGTGAGCTCGAGCTCGATGCCAAAGGTATTGGATTCCTCGACCGTGACGGTGCCGTCCTTGCCGACCTTGTCGATGGCGTCGGCGATGACCTCGCCAATCGAAGCGTCCGCCGCGGAGATCGTGGCGACCTGGGCGATCTGGCTCTTGTCGTTCACGGGCTGGCTCTGGGTGTGGATCGACTCGACCGCGACCTTCACGGCCTTCTCGATGCCGCGCTTCAGACCCGACGGGTTCGCACCCGCGGCGACGTTGCGCAGTCCCTCTTTGATGAGGGCCTGGGCGAGCACGGTCGCTGTCGTCGTGCCGTCACCGGCGACGTCGTTGGTCTTGGTGGCGACTTCCTTCACGAGCTGGGCGCCCATGTTCTCGAAGGGGTCCTCGAGTTCGATCTCACGCGCGATCGAGACACCGTCATTGGTGATCGTCGGCGCACCGAACTTCTTGCCGATCACGACGTTGCGACCCTTGGGTCCAAGGGTCACCTTGACGGCGTCGGCCAACTTGTCGACACCGGCTTCGAGGCCGCGACGGGCCTCTTCGTCAAACTTCAGTAGTTTCGACATGTCGACCTACTTCGAGATCGTGGCGAGCACGTCACGACTGGAGAGGATCAAGAGGTCCTCGCCGTCCACCGTGATCTCGGTGCCGCCGTACTTCGAGTAGACGACCGTGTCACCAACCGCGACTCCCGTGGGGATCAGTTCGCCCGAGTTCTCGGTGCGACGACCAGGACCCGTGGCGATGACCTCACCCTGCTGGGGCTTCTCCTTGGCGGTGTCGGGGATGACCAGACCCGAAGCGGTGGTCGCCTCGGCGCTGTTGGGACGGACCACAATGCGGTCTTCTAGTGGGTGTAACTTCATTATTTGTTGCCTCCTGCGCGATTAGCACTCGAAACCTGTGACTGCCAATTTAGCAGCCCGAGTGGCCGAGTGCCAACGGGCCCCGACCGCCAGGCCTAGATTCTGGTTCTTTGCCTAGGGATACAGGCGCTCACGGTGCCAGCGGCCCGCCCCCAGACGGTAAAGAACCCGATCGTGGAGCCGGTCCTGACGGTGCTGCCAGAACTCGAAGAGCGACGGGGTGAGCAGGTACCCACCCCAATTCGCGGGCCGCACGATCTCGACGGCCCCGAAGGTGTCTGCGAGCGTCGCCACGCGTTCTTCGAGGTCCCCCCGGCTACTGAGCGGCTCGCTCTGGCGACTCGCGTACGCGCCGATCTGGTGTCCGCGGGGCCTAGACGCGAAGTAACGGTCCGACGCCTCCGCGGACATCTTGGTGACGACGCCTTCGACACGGACCTGGCGACCAAGTGGCTCGCAGTACCACAGGATCGCGGCGTGCGGATTCTCCTCGAGCTCTCGACCCTTGCGCGACTCGTAGTTGGTGAACCACCCAAAGGACGTCTCATCGACGTGGCGCAACAGCACCATGCGCGCGCTCGGTCGAGCGTCGAGTGAGGCGGTGACGAGCGTGATCGCTTCTCGCTCGTGCATCTGGCCGAGCGCCTCGTCGAACCAGAGCCGAAACTGCGCGAAGGGACTCGGGTCACAATCTGTCACGTGAAGCGCCACCCATCGTTCGCTCACGAGACGTCGGCCAACTGCCAGTTCGGTAGCGCCGAAAGCGCGAGCGAACTGGGCCCACTGATGCCCAACCGGTAGAGCCCGGCGGCAGCGATCATCGCCGCGTTGTCCGTGCACATCGCCATCGTAGGTAGGTGCACCTCGACCCCGAACTCGCGCGCAAGTTCACTCACGCCCTCGCGCAACGTCGAGTTCGCGGCGACGCCTCCGGCGAGGGCAACGCCCTTCACCTCGTGAGCCACCATCGCGGCTCGAAGCTTGCGCAGCAGTTGCTCGGCGACCGCCGCTTGGAATGACGCCGCCACGTCGCGAAGCGCGACGTCGTGCTGTTTCTCGGTCGCTCGCACGACGGCCGTCTTGAGGCCCGAGAACGAGAAGTCCAGGTCATCGCCGGTCATCGACACGGGAAGCTTCAACGCGTCCGGCGAACCCTCGCGCGCGAGACGGTCGATCTCGGGTCCCCCGGGATAACCGAGCCCGAGCCAACGCGCGACCTTGTCGTACGCCTCGCCCGCTGCGTCGTCGATCGTCTCACCGAGGACCCGGTGCTCTCCGGGAGCCGACTGGAGCACGATCAGGCTGTGACCGCCCGAGACGAGCAGCGTCACGACCGGCCACGCCATGTCGGGGCGTTCGAGCAAGGGGGCGAACAAGTGCCCTTCTAGATGGTTCACCCCGACGAAGGGGACGCCCCAGGCGAGGGAGTAGGCCTTAGCGGCCGACAGACCGACGAGCAACGAACCAATGAGCCCCGGGCCGCTCGTCACCGCAATGGCGTCGATCTCGGGATGGTGCGGATCGAGGTCCGCGTCATCTAACGCCCGGCGAACGACCGGACCAATGGTGGTGACGTGGGCGCGGCCCGCGAGTTCGGGCACCACGCCGCCAAAGGCGCGGTGCTGATCGATCGAGGATTCGACCACCGACGAAAAGACGTGCAGGTGCTCGTCCACGACCGCGGCCGCGGTCTCGTCACAACTCGTCTCGATGCCGAGGATCTTCACGGATCCAGCGTAGGTCGGGCCGGTTTCAGGCCATCGAGGTCCACTACGTCCGCCCACAGCACGAGAGCGTCCTCTCGGGTGCGCTCGTAGTAGTTCTTTCGAATCCCCACAGGTTTAAAGCCGTAGCGGAAGTACAGGCGTTGGGCGCGTTGGTTCGACGTCGCCACCTCGAGCGTCGCGCGCACCAGACCACGCGCGAGCGCATCGCGCCACGCGTCGTCCATCAACGAGGTGGCGACCCCGCGACCTTCGAATCCCGGCAAGGTCCCGATCGTGTTCACGTGCAGTTCGTCCATCACGAACATCACGCCCAAGTAGCCAACGATCGTGCCACCCAACACCGCGACCGTGTAACGACGGGTCTCGGTGTTGCCAATCTCGTCGAGCAGCATGTTCTTGGTCCAGGGTTCGGGAAACTGGGTCTGTTCAATGCCCAGCAGTTCATTCACGTCACGGCGCTCGGCGAGACGGATGGTCCAGTCGCTCATGGTTGGCGCTCGCGCGTCGTGAAGTTCGCTACGGCGTCGGCCTCGCGAAGATAGAGCGGCACCACGCGCTCGCTCGGTTCGCGTTGCTCACCCAGGGCCAGCGCAGCCTCAACCGACGGTACGCTTTGGCTAAAGACCTCGCCGTTGGGCACTGCGGCGAAGTCAGCCAGGTAGCGCTGGACGCCGTCGCCGGTGAAGACGACCGACGCCCCGTTGGTCGCCCATTCGATCACCACGCTCCTCGCGGTGCTTACCCGGGCCGCGTCCATCGCCACCACACCCTCGTCGCTGACGCGAAAGGTCTGGACGAAGACCTCGCCGCGTCGAGCGTCAACAACTCCGACGACCGTGGCGCGAACGCCCGCGTGGCCCGCGCCGTGGGCGAGCAGTTCGAGCGAACTGACGCTCACGATTGGCCGTCCGAGTCCCTCGCCCAGTCCAATGGCGCTCGCCACGCCCACGCGAAGCCCGGTGAACAGGCCCGGCCCCACGTCCACCACCACCCGATCGAGGTCGAGGGCGCGAAGGCCGAACTCTTCGAGCACGCCCTCGATGCCCAGAGCGAGCACCTCACTGTGACGCCGCTCGAGGTCGAGTACCCGCACCACCTCACGCTCGGCGCTGCGAAGTCCCAGTGCGCACGCGGTGGTGGCGGTCTCGATGGCGAGGATGATCACGACTCGCTCCACGCGCGAAGTTGCTCGAGGCGACCCGGCTCGGCGACGTCTTCGACCCTGATCGTGCGAACGTCGTTCTCGTCAACGAGAAAACCCACGCGCAGCACGTCGCGGCCGAAGATCGACGCCGCGAGCTCGCCCCACTCGACGAGGGCGACGCCGGACTCTTCGACCAGTTCGCCCAACGCCAAGTCGAGTACCTCGTCGAGGGTCTGGACGCGATAGACGTCACAGTGGTGCAAGGTGGTGATACCCAGGTCGTTGTGGCACGCGTGTTCACGCACCACGGTGAACGTGGGACTCGTCACGCGTTCAACTACGCCCAGACCCTTGGCGACGCCCTGGACGAAGGTGGTCTTTCCCGCGCCGAGCGAGCCCGACAGCAACACAACGTCGCCGCTGCGTAACACCCGCGCGAATTCACTGCCGGCCAATCGGGTGTTGACGTCGCTCGCACAGCGTCGCTCGTAACTCACTTCTCGCTCAACAGTTCCTTGAGCACCCGCAGGTCGCTTCGCATCACGTCGACCACGCTAGGCCCACCGCGCAACGCCGCCGCTGGGTGATAAGTCGCCATGCCCCGACACGTGCCCATCGCCACGACTCGGCCGTGAGTGAGCCCGATACCAGCGTCAAAACCGAACACCGACTTCGCCGCCGTATTACCGAGCGCCAGAATTACGCGCGGGCTGCAGCGCGCCAGCTGCTCGTCGAGCCAGGGCCGACACGACGCGATCTCGACCGGTCGAGGCGTCCGATTCGCGGGCGGACGACACTTGACGACGTTGGTGACAAAGCACTGGCCCCGCTCGAGCCCGAGCTCCTCGTGCACCAATTGAAAGAGCAGGCGCCCGCTGCGCCCAATGAAGGGTGCCCCGCCCTCGTCCTCGCTCTTGCCCGGCGCCTCACCCACGATCATGAGGATTGCTGATTCGAGACCACTGCCCACCACCACGCGTTGACGCGTCAGACTGAGCGTGCAACGGGTGCAGGTCGGCAGGTCGGCGAGGTCCACGTCAGTCCACGAGGACGCGCGGCACGCGCACACCGATACCGCACAGGATCTCCCAGGTGATGGTCTCGCCATGCTGGGCCCATTCGTCCGCGCTGATCTGCTCGTCGCCCTGGCGTCCGAGCAATACCACGTCGTCACCAATAGCCACCTCGTCGTCACCGACGTCCACCACCAATTGGTCCATCGTGACGTTGCCCGCGAGCGGGTAGCGACGACCGTTGATCAAGACCTCGGCGCCGGCGTCAAAGAACCGGCGCGGGAAGCCGTCGGCGTACCCGAAAGGCACGGTCACGATCGTCGAGTCGCGCGCCAGTGCCCGACGTCGACCGTAGCTGGGCCTCTCGCCCGGCGCCGCGCGTCGCCGGGCGACGACCTTGGCGCGAAGCGTCATCACCGGTGCCAGCGTGACGTTGCGGACCTCGAGCGCCTCGGCGAGCCACGCTTGGGGCAGGTAGCCGTACATCGCCAGTCCCACGCGCGCCAAGTCACGTCGCGACTGCTCGTAACCGAGCGCGCCCGCGGAGTTCGCCAGGTGCACTATGCGCGGACGCCGTTCGGGTGTAATCGCGGCGAGCACCGCGTCAAAGGCTTCGATCTGGTGTCGCGTGAAGCCACGGTCGTCCCCACTCGAGCCGTCGGCCACGCTGAAGTGCGTGTAGATCCCCTCGACGTCGAGGTGGCCCGAACCCGCGAGCACGTCGAGCACGTCGTTGACCGACGCCGGATCGACGCCCATGCGGCGCATACCGGTGTCGACCTTCACGTGCACCGGGTGCACGCCGCCGAGTCCCCGTGCCGCTTCGACCAACGCGTGCGCGCCCTCGATCGATCCAACCGTCACCGTGAGCGAACCCGCGAGCGCGTCGCCCAAGGTGGCGCTGGGTATCTCAACCAGCAGCAGGACCGGGGCGCTCACCCCGGCGTCGCGCAGTTCGATGCCTTCGTCAACGGTGGCGACCGCGAGCGAGTCTGCGCCAGCCTGCAGGACGGTGCGTGCCACCAACTGGATGCCGTGGCCGTAGCCGTTGGCCTTGACGACCCCGCACAACTTGGTGGCGCCAAGCACGCTCTTGAGCGCGGCAACGTTCTGGGCGAGCGCCGACGCCGATATCTCGGCCCAAGCCGGGCGGCGACTGCTGGCGGACTTCATTAACCGCGCTCGTCGAGTCCCACCACGAAGGCCGCGGCGGTGAGCGCGGTGTGGGTCATCGAGACGTGCAGGTGGCGCACCCCGCGGCGCTCGGCGAGTTCGAGGGCGACCCCGTGCAGCTCGACGCTCGGCACGCCGTCACTCGAGCGGTGGATCTCGATGCTGTGCCAGGGCGCGCCGCCTATACCTACGTGCAAGGTCTTAAGGACCGCTTCCTTGGCGGCGAAGCGTGCGGCGAGTCGCTCGGGGCGAAGTCGCGCGTCAAGGCGCTCACCTTCGGTGAACAGGCGTGTGAGCAGACGCGGGTGTCGCTCGAGGGCGAGGGCGAAACGCGGCACGTCCACTACGTCCACCCCTACGCCGAGTGTCGTCACTACTCCACCGTCACGGTCTTGGCGAGGTTGCGCGGGCGGTCGACGTTGCGTCCGAGACCGCGCGCCATGAAGTACGCGAACAACTGAAGGGGCACGATGTCGACCATGGGGGTGAACATCGGTTCGGTCGCGGGCACGCGCAAGACGAAGTCCGCGACCGCGGCGATGGACTCGTCGTCGTCGGTCGCCACGGCGACCACGCTCGCACCGCGCGCCTTCACCTCGGCGAGATTAGAGAGGATCTTCTCGTGCATCGCCGGGTCGGTCGCCACCGCGACGACCACCACTCCGGGCTCGATCAAGGCGAGTGGTCCGTGCTTCAACTCGCCCGCCGGATAACCCTCGGCGTGTAGGTAGGTGAGTTCCTTGAGCTTGAGGGCACCCTCCAGGGCCGTGGGGTAGCCAACGTGACGCCCGAGGAAGAAGAAGTCGTGAGAGCCGAGCAGTTGCTTGGCGACGTCCTTGACGTGGTCACGGCGCTCGAGCGACTTGGCGACCTGGGCGCTCACGGCGTTGAGGCCGAGGAACAATGCGTCGATCTCGGATGCGGGCAGGGTGCCGCGCAGTTGGGCGAGGCGCAGGGCGAACAGCTCGAGGGCGGCGACCTGGGCGACGAAGGCCTTGGTGGAGGCGACCGAGACCTCAAGACCCGCGCGGGTATAGATCACCGCGTCCGCCTCGCGCGCGAGCGATGAGTCCACGATGTTCGACACCGCCACCACGTGCGCACCACGACGTTGGGCCTCGCGCGTGGCCTGGATGGTGTCGATCGTTTCGCCGCTCTGGGAGACCCCGATGACGATCGTGCCGATCTCGACGATGGGGTCGCGGTAGCGGTACTCGCTCGAGATGTCCACCTCGACGCTGATGCGCGCCCAGCGTTCGATGGCGTACTTGGCCACGAGCGCCGCGTGGTGCGAGGTACCCGCGGCGACCAGCACGACGCGCTTGACGGCGCGCAGTTCATCGTCACTCACGCGCAGCTCGTCAAAGGAAATACGTCCGTCGCGACGACGCCGGTCGAGCAGCGTGGCGAAGATCGCCTCGGGTTGCTCGTTGATCTCCTTGGTCATGAAGTCATCGTTGCCGCCCTTTTCGGCGGTCTCGAGGTCCCAGTCGATCTGCAGTTGACGCAGTCGCACCGGCGCGCCCTCGAGGTCGATGGCGCGAAAGCCCTCGGGACCCAGACGCACGATCTCGTCGTCGTTCACGGCGTAAAAGGACGTCGCGCGGTCGAGAATCGCCGGCACGTCACTCGCGAGGTAGGTCACCCCCGGGGCGGTGCCCACCACGAGCGGGGAGATCCGTCGCGCCGCGACGATCACGTCGGGCTCGTTGCAGTCCATCGCCGCGAGCGCGAAGGCGCCGCGCACGGTGTGCAAGCTCTGACGCACGGCTTCGATGAGCTCCAAGCCCTGGGCGCGTGCCTCTTCGATCAGGTGAGCGAGGACCTCGGAGTCGGTCACCGAAGTGAACTTGTGACCCCGCGACTCGAGCTGCTCTTGGAGTTCGGTGTGGTTCTCGATGATGCCGTTGTGGATGATCGCGATGTTGCCCGAACAGTCCAAGTGCGGGTGGGCGTTCATTGCCTCGGGCGCGCCGTGGGTCGCCCAGCGCGTGTGCCCGATTCCCGAACTGAAGCCCGTGGGAGCCGACTGGCATTCAACGCGTAGCGCCGCGACCGACTCGGTACCCGCGGCGGTGCGCGCGCGCCAGGTCTGACCTTGGCGCACGAGAGCCACGCCCGCAGAGTCATAACCGCGGTACTCCAGGCGCTGGAGTCCTTCGAGAAGTGTCTCGAGCGTGTCGGAGGATCCAACGACCCCGATGATGCCGCACATGAGAGCCATCCTACTCGGGGCGAAAATATGCCTCTGGACGAGAGAGTTTCAGGAGAATTGTGCGCGCACGCGTGACGAGAACTCGGTGACGAACTCTTCGCTCAGACTCTCGACCATCACTCGCACGACCGGCTCGGTGCCCGAGGGTCGCACGAGCAGGCGAAGCTCATCGCGCCCTAACCCGTAGCGCGCGACCAATTCCTCGAAGATCGACTGCACCGCTGCGTCCTCGAAGAGGTCGTTGTCGACGTTGATCAGCGCCTGGGGCACGCGCGCCCACGCCGCCTTCGCCTGCGCGCTGAGCGGGCCGCGGCGAACAATGAGGTCGCTCAGCAGGAGTCCCGTAAGCATGCCGTCACCCGTGGGGCTCAGTTCGCGAAAGATAAGGTGCCCCGACTGCTCGCCGCCGAACCTCCACGAGTGATCCTCGAGCGCAAGCAGCACGTTGCGGTCCCCGACGTCCACCTCGACGATCTCGACGTCGCGGGCGCGAAGCGCCCGGTGCAGGCCGAGGTTGCTCATCGAGGTGACCACGAGTCCGCCCCCGAGCGCACCCGCGTCGAGGCGGTCGAGCGTGAACAGCACCATCAGGTCGTCACCGTCGCGCACCACGCCCTCGTCGTCGACGGCGATCAATCGGTCCGCGTCGCCGTCAAAGGCGAGGCCGAGGTCGGCGCCCAGTTCATTCACCTTGGCGACCAAGTCGTCGACGCAGGTCGAACCGCAGCCTTCGTTGATGTTGCGCCCGTCGGGTTGGTCGTGCAGGGTCGTGATGCGCGCGCCAGTGCCCTCGAAGAGTTCGTGGGCGACGTGGCTCGCGGCCCCGTTCGCGCAGTCGATCACGATCGAGAGCGCCGAGATATCCCCGGGCACCAGTTCACGAAGATGATGGGCGTAGTCGTGTTCGGCCGACTCGTCGATTCCAAAGGAACCGAACTCGTGGTTCGCCGGAGCGGGTGCGGCGTTGAGGGCCTTCGCGACCGCTTCTTCGGTGGCGTGGTCGAGTTTCGAGCCGCCCAGTCCAAGCACCTTTAGACCATTGTCGTAGTAGGGGTTGTGCGAGGCCGAGACGACCACGCCCGCGCCGTGGCGCTGGTGGGCGATGACCGCCACTCCGGGGGTCGTGAAGTAACCAATGTTGCACGCCTGGGCGTCGCCGTCGCGAAGACCGGCAAGTACCGCACTGGCGAATTGGGGCGAACTCTCGCGAGTGTCGTAACCCACGAACACCGGCACCGAGAAGACCGAGGCGACCGCTCTTCCGAGCCGGTAGGCCAGGTCCAGGGTGATCTCCTCGAACGCTCGTCCGCGGATGCCGTCCGTGCCAAAGCGCACGGGCTCGGCCATTAGCGCTTCGAGTACTGAGGAGCCTTACGAGCCTTCTTGAGGCCGTACTTCTTGGTCTCCTTCTTACGAGAGTCTCTCGTGAGAAGCCCGGCCTTCTTCAAGGCGGGGCGAACGTTCTCATCGATCTCGAGCAGTGAACGCGAGATGCCCAGACGCAGCGCGCCGGCCTGACCCGCCACGCCGCCGCCTTCGATGGTCGCGTCGATGTCGTAGGTCTGCTGAGCGTCGATCAGGCGAAGCGGCTCCATGACCATCTGACGGTGCGTCGCCGAGGTGAAGTAGTTGTCAAAGGCGCGCGAGTTGATGGTGATCGTCCCGGTGCCGGGGCGAAGACGGACCCGGGCGACGGCTTCTTTGCGCCGACCGGTGGTTTGAGTGAGCGGAATGGGCACGAGACTGTTCTCCTTAACCGCGGCGGATCGCCGAGGTGTCGTACTTCGTAGGTTGCTGGGCGGCGTGGGGGTGCTCGGCGCCGGTGTAGACGAACAGCTTGCCCATCTGGGCGCGCCCTAGTCGGTTCTTGGGGACCATGCCCTTGATCGCTTCGTAGACCAGGGTCACCGGGTCGGTGTCGATCAAGGTCTGCCACGAAGTCGAGCGAAGACCACCGGGGTAACCCGAGTGGTGGTGGTGGAAGTTCTGCGCGGCCTTGTTGGCGGTCACGACGACCTTGTCGGCGTTCACGATGATCACGAAGTCACCGGTGTCGACGTGGGGCGCGAAGAACGTGCGGTGCTTACCGCGAAGCAGTGACGCTGCGACCGTGGCGACGCGACCGAGCACGAGTCCTTCGGCGTCGATGACGAGCCAGTCGCGGGTCAACTCGTTGACCTTGGGGGTGTAGGTACGCACAGTTATTCCTTCAGCGATCTTCCAGTCACACGGGACCAGAGGGACTCTCTAGCCTACAAAATCCGGGGCCTCTTGGGCAAATTGTGGATATCCCACCCCCACGAGGCAAAGCCCCGCGGCGGGAGCCGGCGCGGGCAAATGGTCGCGTTTTCGGCTCTCCAGGCGCTCGGTGACGGTGTTTTGGTCGATCTTCCCCTGACCAATGGCGACGATCGTCGAGACCAGGCAGCGAACCATGTTGTGACAGAACGAGTGGGCGCGAATCGTCAGACGAACGACCGGGGCGTCGCCCGGACTCATCTGCCAACCGTCGTCCAGTCGCTCCCAGTGGGCGTGACGGACCTCGCGAAAGAGCGCCTCGTCGCCCTCGGCGTTGGCCGGGCGCCGACAAAAGGCCCGAAAATCGTGGGTACCGAGGATCTCTTGGCTGACCGCGTTCATGAGCGGGACGTCCAGGGGTCCCTCGACCGCCCAGGACCAGGTGTTGGTGAGCGCGAGCGCCGGGGGTGTGGTCTCGAGCACGAGGTAGCGGTACTCGCGCCAGGTCGCCGAGAACCGCGCGTGGAAGTCGTCGCTGACGCGCCGGGCGCGAAGGACCTGGATGCGCCCGCGTAACTGCTTGTTGAGCGAGAGCGCGAGGTGCTCGGGATCGGGACCGCGTTGCTTGGTGAACAGCGTCGTCGGTAGATCGACGTGGATGACCTGGCCAAAGGCGTGCACGCCAGCATCGGTACGGCCCGCGCCGACGATTGAGGGTTCTTCGTTCAGGTGCAGCGTCGAGGCGAGGGTCTCACGCAACACGCCCACGACCGTGGTGGACTCTGGTTGGTACGCGAAACCCGCGAAAGCCGCGCCGTCGTAGGCAATGTCGAGGCGCCACCGCTGGGTGTCGCCCTGGGGTCTATCAGACGAACTCAATGCGCGCCATCGGGGCGTTGTCACCCTGACGCGGCCCAAGCTTCAAGATGCGCGTGTAGCCGCCCGGACGATCGGTGTAGCGCGGCGCGATCTCGGTGAAGAGCTTGTGGGTCATGTCCTTGTCGCGAATGAACGCAACGACGCGCCGCTGGGCGGTGATCGAACCCTCGGGGGAGTTCTTCGCTGCGGTCACGACCTTCTCGGCGATCGGACGAAGCGCCTTCGCCTTCGCCTCAGTGGTGACGAGGGATTCGGCCGCGATCAACGAGGCGACGAGGTTGCCCATCATCGCCTTCTGGTGAGCGCTGCTGCCACCGAACCGCTTGCCCTTAGTGGGAGTTCCGCGCATGCTTAGTCCTCGATTCGCAGTGAGAGACCGCGCTCTTCGAGGCGGTCCGTGACGTCCTTGAGCGACGTCGCGCCGAAGTTCGTGATCGAGGTGAGGTCACGCTCGGTCGCGTTGACGAGCTGGGCGATCGTGTTGATGCCCGCGCGCTTTAGGCAGTTGCGCGAACGCTCGGTCAGACCGAGCTCTTCGATGCGGATGTCCAGCTCGCTCGCGGCGGCCTGGGCGGTGCCGACGTCGCCGAGTTCGAGCGACGGTGCCTCCTCGTCGAAGCTGCCGATCAGACTGACCAACGAACCGAGGGTCTTACCCGCCGAGGCGAGGGCCTCGCGGGGGCTGATCGAACCGTCGGTCTCGATGTCGATTACCAGACGGTCGAAGTCCTTGCTCTGCTCGACGCGTACGGGCTCGATCTCGAAACTGACGCGGCGAACGGGGGTGAAGATCGCGTCCAGGGGGATGACCCCGATGGTCGAGGAGCCCTTGTTGCCCTCGGCACCGACGTAACCCTTGCCACGCTCGACGGTGAGCTCGAAGGTGAGCGCACTCTTGGCGTTGGTGAGGTAGGCCAGGTGCAGGTCGGGGTTCAAGATCTCCACGTCCGCGGTCGTCGAGAGGTCCTTCGCGGTGACGGGGCCCTCGCTGTGCTTGTCGAGGCGAAGGGTAACGGGCTCGTCGGAGTGGACGATGAGCAAGAGGTCCTTTAAGTTAAGGCAGATGTCTTGGACGTCTTCCTTCACGCCTTCGATGACGCCGAACTCGTGCAGCACGGCGTCGAACTTCACGCGCGTCGCGGCCGCTCCGGGGATCGATGACAGCAGCGTGCGGCGAAGCGAATTGCCGAGCGTGTGACCAAAGCCCGGGTCGAGCGGGCCGATGCCAAAGGACTGACGGTGGTTGACTTCGTCGCCGAGGGCTTCGATGGTGGGGCGTTGGATGATCAACATGGGGACTCCTTAAAGATCTGAAAAACTGTGGTTACTTCGAGTACAACTCGACGATGAGTTGCTCTTGGATCGATTCGTCGATCTGTTCGCGCTGGGGTACGACGCGAACCGTGACCGTAAAGTTGTTGTCGCTCTTCTCGAGCCAGCCCGGGACCGTGCGGTCCAGGACGTCGAGGTTGCGCTTGACGTTGAAGTTGTCGCGGGTCGCGGCCTTTAAGGACACGACCTCGCCGGGACGCACGCGGTACGAGGGGATCGTGACGCGCTTGTCGTTGATCGTCACGTGACCGTGACGAACGAGTTGGCGAGCCTGGGAGCGGCTCGCGCCCCAGCCCGCGCGGTAGGCGACGTTGTCAAGGCGACACTCGAGGAATTGCAGCAGGTTCGTACCGGTCATGCCGGGACGACGGCTCGCCTCCTCGTAGAGGTTGCGGAACTGCTTTTCCAAGATGCCGTAGATACGACGCGCCTTCTGCTTCTCGCGAAGCTGGTTCAGGTACTCAGAGCCCTGGCGCTGGCGGTCACGACCGTGCATGCCCGGCGGGAAGGCGCGGGTCTGGCGGTCCGAGTTCTCGGCGACGGGGCACTTCAAGGTGAAGCAGCGCTCGCCCTTCAAGTAGAGCTTGGTGCGCTCACGGCGACAGAGTCGACAAACGGGTCCGGTGTAGCGAGCCATTACTAACCCCTACGGCGTTTCTTGGGGCGACAGCCGTTGTGGGGCAGCGGCGTGACGTCCTTGATGGCGACGACCTCGATGCCAGCGGCGGCGATCGAACGGATCGCGGTCTCGCGACCCGATCCGGGGCCGCGTACGAGCACGTCGACCTTCTTCACGCCGTGCTCCATCGCGGCGCGCGCGCACTTCTCGGCGGCGAGCTGGGCGGCGTAGGGCGTGGACTTGCGCGAACCCTTGAATCCGACCTGACCCGACGAGGCCCACGACAACACGTTGCCCTCGGGGTCGGTGATCGAGACGATCGTGTTGTTGAACGAACTCTTGATGTGCGCGACGCCGAAGGCGACGTTCTTTCGTTCCTTGCGACGACCCTTGCGGACCGTGGTTGGCTTGGCCATTACTTCGTTACCTTCTTCTTACCGGCGACGGTGCGCTTGGGTCCCTTGCGGGTGCGGGCGTTGGTGCGGGTGCGCTGTCCGCGTACGGGCAGACCCTTGCGGTGACGGATGCCCTGGAGGCAATTGATCTCCATCTTGCGCTTGATGTCCTGGGCGACGTCGCGGCGACGGTCACCCTCGACGGTGAGGTTCTGGTCGATGTAGGCGCGCAGCTTGTTGACCTCGGCTTCGCTGAGGTCCTTNNAGTGCAATCACCGTCCGCTTCTCGCGGGGGATGTCTACTCCGGCAATACGGGCCATGTTCTTCCTCTCCTAGCCCTGACGCTGCTTGTGACGCGGGTTCTCGCAGATCACGCGCACGTGACCTTGCCTTCGAATGACCTTGCACTTCTCGCACATCGTCTTGACGCTGGCGCGGACCTTCATGTTTTTATCTTTCTCGAACGAAACGGAACGTGAGTTATTTGTACCGGTAGGTGATGCGTCCACGGGTCATGTCATAGGGCGTGATCTCCACTTGGACCTTGTCGCCGGGAAGAATTCGGATGCGGTGCATGCGCATCTTTCCCGAACTGTGGGCGAGGACGGTGTAACCGTTCTCCAGCTCCACGCGGAACATGGCGTTAGGTAGAGGCTCGACGACAGTCCCTTCGACGGTGAACGCGTCTTCCTTTGGCTTACTCAGGTTCTTCTCCTTGTATGGGCACTGCGACGTCAAAGGGCAAAAAGCTCCTTGACGGAAAGACTTCTCGGGCTTCCAAGAGGTCGGCTGACCATTCTACCGGAAAACTACCGAAAAGCAAAACTGGGCCGCCCGATCGCGAGCGAACGTCCGACCACGGCCGAAAGGCTCCGATTTGTGACCAGAGTCCCTACTGGTTAGTCCAAAACTTCGACAATGCTTGGTTAATGACGGAACTATCCAGGACTCTGGTACCGGAGTCTATCCACCGCGACGAATGCGTGAGCCTCTTGGGCGCCGCCGCCCTCGCCCGGGTAGTCATCTCGGTCAAGTGCCTACCCGTCGCCCTGCCCGCGCGAATCGCCCTGATCGAGCGCAGTTCGGTCCTGCTCGCCAGTTCGGACCCGGCGATCATCCTCGCGGCCGAACGGGGTGATGTCGTTTCTATACAAATTGACGGTTTAGAGTCCGACGGCCTCACCTGGTCGGTGATGGCCTCGGGCATCGCCAAGCTCGCCCATGGCCAGGCCCCGCCCAGCGAGATCATGCGCGAGGCGTTCGAGCGAGGCGCCACCTTCGTACTCTTACCGCTCTCGGTGGTGGTGGGTCAGCGGGGTTGAGCCCGAGCGGCCAATAACCAGCACTGAGTAGGAAAAACATGTGAAAGGCTACTCATGATGGCATTTCACCGTATCAAAGACCCCGCAAGGCTTCACGCTCTCATCGACGCGATCCTGCTCATCGAGGCGGACGCAAACCTCACGACGTTGCTCAAGAGCATCGTCGAGAGCGCCACGTCCCTGGTCGGTGCGCGCTACGGCGCGCTCGGGGTGCTCGCGAGTGACGGGACGTCCTTGGCGAGCTTCATCACCCACGGCATCGACGACCGCCAGCGCGCGCAGATCGGCGAACTGCCGCGCGGCGGGGGCGTGCTCGGCGAGACGATCCGCCTCGCCCATCCCCTTCGCGTCGAGGACCTCGCAACCCACCCCGGGCGTTCGGGCTTCCCCGCGAACCACCCGCCGATGAAACAGTTCCTCGGGGTGCCAGTTATCGTCGAGGACGGCACGGTCTTTGGGAACCTCTATCTCACCGACCACCTCTCGGGCGAGCCCTTCAGCGCCGAGGACGAGGACCTCGTGGCGGGATTCGGTCGCGCCGCCGGACTCGTGATCGACCAGGCCAAACTGCGCAGTCACGTACGCGACCTCTCCATCGCCGAAGAGCGCGAGCGCCTCGCGCGCGACCTGCACGACACGGTCATTCAACGTCTCTTCGGCGTGGGTCTCTCACTGCAGCTCGCCCTCTCGGGTTTTCTGGAGGACTCGGTGCGCGAGCGAATCAACACGTCCCTGGACGAGTTGAACGAGACCATCCACGACATCCGCACCACCATCTTCGAGATCGACCAGGAGCGCTCCGACGCCGATTCCCTGGAGGACCGCATCGAGTCGCTCACCATCGAAGTCGCCTCTCGCCTCGGGGTCCAGGTGCAACTCAAGATGCTCGCGGGCATCGACGACCTCGTGGCGGCGCGCTGCGCCCAGCACGTCGTCCAGGCGTTGCGCGAAATCCTGTCTAATATCGTGCGCCATTCCCAGGCCGGTCGGGTTGACGTCGACCTGAGCATCGACGAAAATATGCTCGTGCTGATGGTAAAGGACGACGGCGTGGGTTTCGCCTCGGCCGCGAGCGGCGGAAGGGGCCTACACAACCTCGCCTCACGGGCCCGTGACCTCGGGGGCGATTGTTACGTAGACTCAGAAATCGGCCACGGCACGCAAGTGCGCTGGACCGCGAACCGACTGGACTGACGTGATTCGATTGCTCCTTGTAGATGACCACGAAATAGTGCGTCGCGGCCTGCGTGAACTGCTCGAATCGAACGAGGACTTGAAAGTGGTCTCCGAGGCGGGCAACCTCGAAGAAGCCCTCAAGATCTCGCTCGATGACGTCGACGTCGCCGTGCTGGACGTGCGCCTGCCCGACGGCAGCGGCGTGGACCTCTGTCGCTCGCTGCACGAGCAGCGCCCCGACCTGGCGTGTCTCATGCTGACGTCCTTCGCCGACAACGAGGCGCTCAACGCCTCGATGCTCGCGGGCGCTCGAGGCTACGTGCTGAAGAACGTGCGCGGCGACGACCTCGTGAACTCCATTCGCCGGGTGGCGGCCGGTGAGACCCTCATGACCAGCGAGCAGCTCGATCGCGCCCGCGAGCGCTTGCGTCGCCAGATCGCCGAGGACGTGCGCCTCGAGAGTCTGAGCGGCCAAGAGCGCCGTATCCTCGAACTACTGAGCGAGGGCATGAGCAACCGTGAGATCGCCGACGTGATGTTCCTCGCGGAAAAGACGGTGAAGAACTACGTGTCGAACCTGCTCGCCAAACTCGGCTACCAGCGCCGCACCGAAGCCGCCCTCTTCGCCCAGCGCCAGTTCGACCGCACCCATCCGCGCGACTAGAGCAGCGTAAAAACCTCGGGTCCGTTGTCGGTCACCGCGATCGTGTGTTCGAAGTGCGCCGAGAGCTGACCGTCCTGGGTCATCACGCCCCACCCGTCTTCGAGCACGTAGGTGTCGTAGGTGCCGGCGTTGACCATCGGTTCGATCGCGAAGACCATGCCTTCTTTTAACGTCGGGCCGGGGGTACCGGGCCAGTAGTTGGGCACCTGGGGGCTTTCGTGCATGGCGGTACCGATGGCGTGCCCCACGTACTCGCGCACGACCGAAAAACCAGCCGCCTCGGCGACGTCCTGGACCGCTCGTCCGACCTCGTGGAGCCGGTTGCCCACGCGCAACTGGTCGATACCCGCCCACATCGATCGCTCGGTCACCTCGAGCAGTTTCTTCGCGAGGTCGCTGATCGCGCCCACGCCCGCGGTGTAGGCCGCGTCGCCGTGGTAGCCCTCGACGATCGCCCCGCAGTCGATCGAGATGATGTCGCCCTCGGCGAGGCGATAACTGCCCGGAATGCCGTGGACGATCATGTCGTTGGGGCTCGTGCAGATCACCGAGGGAAAGCCGTGATAGTTAAGGAAGTTCGATCGGGCCCCGCGTTTGTCGAGCACCGCGGCGGCGACCTCGTTCAAATACGAGGTGGTCACGCCCGGGCGGATCGCCGCCCTCGTGGCCTCGTGCATCTCGGCGACCACCTTGCCGGCCTTGCGCATCTTGTCCAGCTCTTCGCTTGAACGCCTCACGCGAGACCCTTGGCGGCGATGCTCGCCTTGATCGCGATGGTGACCTCGTCGGGACTCTGGTCGCCGTTAACCTCGACCAGCAGACCTCGCTCCTGGTAAAAGGCGAGCAGCGGCTCGGTGTCGCGTTCGTAAGCCTCGAGACGCTGGCGGATCGCGTCGGGCTGGTCGTCGCGACGCTGGACGACGTCGCCCCCGCAGTTCGAACACGTGCCCGAAATTGCCTCGATGTCGGTGTCCTTGTAGATGTTGCCGCACTCCTGGCAGACCCGACGCGACGAGAGGCGCTCGGTCACCAGCGCGATCGGTACCTCGAGATTGATGCAGAGTTTGATGCCGTCTTCGCCCAATAGGGCTTCGAGCGCCTCGGCCTGATGGATCGTGCGCGGGAAACCGTCTAAGAGCGCACCGCGTTGCGCGTCGGGCTCTTGGAAGCGCGCGTCGACCAGGCGGATCACCAGTTCGTCCGAGACCAAGTCGCCCGCGTCCATGATGGCGGCGACCTCGTGACCGAGCGGCGAGCCAGCCTTTACCGCGGCGCGAAGGATGTCGCCGGTCGAGACGTGGGGGATGGCGTAGATTTCGGCGAGACGCTTGCACTGCGTTCCCTTGCCCGCACCCTGCTTGCCGAGAACGACCAGGTTAAGACTTGGCATCGTTACCTCTTCAGGAATCCCTCGTAGTTACGCATCATGAGCTGCGAGTCGATCTGTCGCATGGTCTCTAACGCCACGCCCACCGCGATCAGCAGCGTCGTGCCGTAATAGGGGAACTTGTTGATGTTCCACAACGCCATGAGAATCGAGGGCACGACCGCCACCGAGGCGAGGAACAACGCGCCCACGACCGTCAGGCGACTCAGCATCTTGGCGAAGTACTTCTCGGTCGGCAGTCCCGGACGGATGCCCGGCACGAAACCACCCTGTTGGCGAAGCATCTCGGCCTGCTGGTGGGGCTCGAAGGCGATGTAGACGTAGAAGAAGGTGAAGGCGAGGATGAGCACGAAGTCCGAGAAGATGTAGAAGAAACTCGTCGGGTGCAGCGAGGAGTTCACGAAGTTCTGAAAGCTCGTCCAGGGCACGATGTTGCTCATCAGGACCGGGATGTAGAGCACCGAGGACGCGAAGATGATAGGGATAACCCCGGACTGGTTGACCTTTAAGGGGATGTAGGTGGAGTTACCACCCAACTCGCGTCGACCGACGACTCTTCGCGCGAAGGTGACCGGGATGCGCCGCTGGCCGTTGTCCATGAAGACAATGAGTACCAAGAGCGCGATCGAGACGAGCAGGATGATAAAGAACTTGGTCGGACCCCCCTCGCTCCAGACCGCCCGACCGCCCGAGGGCATGCCCGAGACGACGTTGGCGAAGATCAAGAGGCTCATGCCCTGGCCAATGCCGCGCTGGGTGATGAGTTCGGCGAGCCACATGACAAAGGCGGTTCCCGCGGTCATGATTGCGACCATGAACAGACCCAACCACAGGTTGAACTTGGGGATGAGGTCGATGTTAAAGCCAAGCAGCGCCTGGTCGTGGCCGTGAAAGGCGTAGATGAGGCCCGTGGACTGCAGTAGCGCGAGCCCGATGGTGAGATAACGAGTGGTCTGGGTGATCTTCTTCTGCCCCACCGCGCCCTGGTCGCGCCACTCGCCGAGCTTGGGAATGACGGTGGTGAGCAACTGGATGACGATCGAACTGGTGATGTAGGGCATGACGCCCAGACCGAAGACCGCCAGGCGCGTAAGGGCGCCGCCCGAGAAGAGGTTGAGGAATCCGAGCACGCCGCTCGCGCCGGCCTTGGACTGCAGCAGTTGCACCTGGGACCAGCTCACACCGGGGATCGGGATGTTGGCGCCCGCCTGGTAGAGACAGATGATCGCGATCGTAAAGACGACCTTGTTGCGAAGATCCGGTACGCGAAAGATGTTCGAGAGTCTGCGCAGCACAGTTCAGTCCTTAGCGGTTCTGGTGTTGGTTGCCCGACGCTGGTGGACGCACCGAGAAGGGCAGGTCGAGCACGGTCGTCGTGCCGCCGGCCGCTTCGATGGCGGCCTTGGCTGACGCGGAGAACGCGTGCGCCGAGACGTTGAGCGCCGCGCCGACCGATCCACGACCGAGGACCTTGACGAGGTCCTTCTTTCGTGCGAGGCCCCGCTCGACGAACACGTCGAGCGTGACGTCACTGACCCCGAGGGCGACGAGTGCGTCGAGGTTGACGGGGGTGTACTCCACGCGAAAGGGGTTGGTGAAGCCCTTCAGCTTGGGGATGCGCTGGAGCAGCGGCAACTGGCCGCCCTCGAAGCCCGCGGGGATCTGGCGGCGGGCCTTCTGACCCTTGGTACCGCGGCCCGCGGTCTTGCCGCCCTTGCCGCCAATACCACGCCCGACGATCTTCTTGCGGTGCGTCGAGCCTTCGGGTGACTTGAGATCGTGCAACTTCATTCGTTGACCTCTTCTACTTTGATCAGGTGGGGTACGCGCGCGATCATCCCGCGGATCTCGGGACGGTCGGGCAAGACGTTACTCTGGCCAATGCCGCGAAGTCCGAGCGCGCGAAGGTTCCCGCGGTGCTTGGGCTTGGTCGCGATCGATGAGCGGATCTGGGTGACTTTCAATTGGGTCATGGACTACGCCTCCGTCTTGAACAAGTCGCCCTCGCGCTGACGCTCGCGGTAGGCACGAAGGGTCCCCGAGGGGATGACGTGCTCGGCCGTCTGGTCGCGCAGGGCCGCGATGTCCTCGGGACGACGCAGTTGCTTGAGTCCGTCGATCGTGGCGTGGGCGACGTTGATGCCGTTGGGCGAGCCGAGCGACTTGGCGATGATGTCCTTCACGCCAGCCATCTCGAGGATCGCGCGAGCGGCGCCACCGGCGATGACGCCGGTGCCCGGTGCCGCGGGCTTCATCAGCACCCGACCAGCACCCGAGGCGCCAATGACGGGATAGACAATGGTCGTGCCCGCAATGGGCACGTCAAAGAGGTTCTTGCGCGCCTCTTCGATACCCTTTTGCACGGCGAGTCCCGCCTCTTTTGCCTTGCCGTAGCCGAGACCGACCCGTCCGTTGCGGTCCCCGATGACCATGAGCGCGGTGAACGAGAAACGACGTCCACCCTTGACGACCTTGGACACGCGATTGACCTTGATGGTCCGCTCTTCGAACTGTTCTACGTCACTCATTAAAACTCCAGTCCATCGGCGCGAAGCTGTTCTGCGAATGCAGCCACGCGGCCGTGGTAGTCGAATCCGCCGCGGTCAAAAACCACGGTGGTGATGTTGGCGGCCTTCGCGCGCTCGGCGAGGAGCTTGGCGACGGCCTTGGCCCCGTCCACGTTGCCGTGGACGCTTGACTTCAACGAAGCCTCGACCGACGACGCGGCGGCCAGGGTGACGCCCTGGGTGTCGTCGATGATCTGGGCCGAGATGTGCTTGTTGGTGCGACTCACCGCGACGCGCGGACGCTCGGGCGTGCCCGACAAACGGTTACGGATGCGCTTGTGACGACGCTGACGCAGTTCTCTCGTTGTACGTGCCATTACTTCGCAGCCTTTCCAGCCTTGCGCGCCACTCGCTCACCGAGGTAGCGCACACCCTTGCCCTTGTAGGGCTCGGGCTTACGGATCTTGCGGATGGTCGCGGCGACCTGGCCCACGACCTCCTTGTCGGCGCCCTTGATGATCACGCGCGTGGGGACGGGCACCTCGAAGGTGATGCCCTCGGGCGCGGTGAACTTCACGGGGTGCGAGAAACCCAAGGCGAGGTCGAGCACGCCCGGGGCGCCCGCGGCGGCGCGGTAGCCCACGCCGATGATCTCGAGTTCTTTGGACCAACCCTCGGTGACGCCGGTGACCATGTTGGACACGAGGGTGCGGGTCAGTCCGTGCAGCGATCGGTACATCGTCTCGTCGTTGAGTCGTTCGACGTTCAACTGGTCGCCCTCTTGGTGCAGCGTGATGCCATCGGGCAGGATGCGCGTCATGGACCCGTTGGGTCCCTTGACGCTGACGATACTGTCGACGACCGAGACGCTTACCGAAGACGGCACCGTGATGGGGTTACGGCCAATACGTGACATCAGCGGTTCTCCTTGGAAGAAATCATCCGGTTACCAGACATAACAGAGCACCTCGCCGCCCAACTTGGCCTTTCGCGCCTCGCGGTCGGTCATGAGACCATGGCTCGTCGACACGACGGCCACGCCGACGCCACCGAGCACCTTAGGCATCTGATCGGACTTCTTGTAGATGCGAAGACCGGGCTTGGAGACGCGCTTGATGCCGACGATCGTCTTTCGACGGTCCTCTGAGTACTTGAGTGCGATCTCGAGGGTTGAACCGGGCTTGCCCTCGGCCTTGGTCACGGTGAAGCCCGAGATGAAGCCCTCTTTCTCCAGGACCTTGGCGAGGTTCTCCTTCAGCTTCGAGCTGGGCATCTTCACGCTGTCGAACATGGCGGAGTTCGCGTTACGGATCCGCGTGAGCATGTCGGCGATGGGGTCAGTCATTGTCATAGCTGTCCTCCTACCAACTTGCCTTCGTCACGCCCGGAACCTCACCGGCGTGCACCATCACACGCAGGCAGATCCGGCACAGACCGAACTTGCGATACACCGAGCGCGGACGACCACAACGTTCGCAGCGCGTGTAGGCACGCGTCGAGAACTTGGGAGTCTGCTTCTGCTTGATTCGTAGGGCTTTCTTAGCCATGTCTATCGATTCTCCTGCTTGAAGGGAAAGCCGTACGCGCGAAGAAAAGCGCGTCCCTGCTCATCGTTGGTGGCCGTGGTGACGATGGTGATGTCAAAGCCACGCGGCGCGTCGATCTTGTCGTAGTCGATCTCGGGAAAGATCAGCTGGTCGTTCACCCCGAAGGTGTAGTTGCCGTGACCGTCAAAGGACTTGGGCGACAGACCTCGGAAGTCACGAATACGCGGGATGGCGAGGCTGAGCAGGCGGTCAAAGAACTCCCAGGCTCGGTCCCCGCGCAGGGTGACCTTCACGCCAATGGGCTGCTCCTCGCGCAGCTTGAAACTCGCGATCGACTTCTTCGCGCGCGTCACCACGGGCTTTTGACCCGTGATCAGTTCGAGGTCGCGCTGGGCGCCCTCGAGCAGCGAAGCCTGTTGGGTCGCCTTGCCGACGCCCGAGTTGAGCACGATCTTGGTGAGGCG
Organism: Acidimicrobiaceae bacterium; assembly: GCA_003133125.1. Classification (GTDB taxonomy): domain Bacteria; phylum Actinomycetota; class Acidimicrobiia; order Acidimicrobiales; family RAAP-2; genus RAAP-2. Next base: position 60,473 of record PKZO01000037.1, read on the forward strand.
CGGGACCTGCATAATGTTGTCCAGACCCAGCTCGTCCTTAAGGGCCGGACGGATCTCCTGGTCGTAGCGGACCTTGAGGCGAGGGCGGGTAGCGGTACTCATAGTGTCTCTCCACACTTGCGACAGACGCGCACCTTGGTGTTTTCAACGATCTTGTAGCCGACCTTCGCCGGACCCTTGTGGCCGGTGCACCATAGGGCGACGTTGGACACGTGAACGGGCATCAGCTTGTCGATGATGCCGGCCTGCATGGTGGCGCCAGCCTGCTTGGTGTGGCGCTTGGCGATGTTGATTCCGTCAAGGATCACCTTGCTGCTCGAGGGCAGGGCCTCTTCGACCTGCGCGCGCTGACCACGGAACTTTCCCGACAGCACCAGCACGTCGTCACCTTTACGGATCTTCATTACAACACCTCCGGCGCCAGGGAAATAATGCGCATGAACTTCTTGTCGCGCAGCTCGCGACCGACGGGTCCGAAGATGCGGGTACCGCGTGGCTGGAGCTGGTCGTTGATCAAGACCGCCGCGTTCTCGTCGAACTTGATGTAGGAGCCGTCGGGACGACGGCGTTCCTTGGACGTTCGCACGACGACGCAACGCACGACGTCGCCCTTCTTCACGGCGGCGCCGGGGATGGCGTCCTTCACCGTGGCGATGAAGACGTCACCGATCGAGGCGTAGCGACGACGCGAACCTCCGAGCACGCGGATGCAGAGCACTTCCTTGGCTCCGCTGTTGTCAGCCACTTTGAGACGGGATTCCTGCTGGATCATCGTGCACGCTCCACTATCTCGGTCAGGCGCCAACGCTTCAGCTTGGAGAGCGGACGGGTCTCCTGGACCCGGACGCGGTCGCCCACCTTGGCCTCGTTCTTGTCGTCGTGCACGTAGAGCTTCTTCGTACGCTGGACGGTCTTGCCGTAGCGAGGGTGGCTGACGCGCTCGTTGACCGCGACGACCAGGGTCGAGGCCATCTTGTCCGACACCACAATGCCCTCGCGGACCTTGCGCGGATTCTCGCGCTGGGTTTCGTTCGTCGAATCAGTCATGACTACTCACCTTCCTGGGCCGCTTCAGCGGCGGCGATCTCGCGCTCACGCACGAAGGTCGACAGTCGTGCGATGTCCCTACGCACTTCGTGCAGACGCGCGGAGTTGTCCAACTGACCCGTCGCCAACTGGAAACGCATGTTGAACAACTCGCGACGCGAGTCACTCAGGCGCTCTAGTAATTCCTTGTCGCCGAGGAGACGAAGCTCCGCGACGCGCTCAGCGGTCTTTGCCATTAGATGGTCACCTCCGGTGTGCCGTGGGTCCCGGGGCGGATCACGAACTTGGCCTTGATGGGCAGCTTCTGAATGGCGCGCTCCATCGCCGCGCGCGCCAGCGTCTCGTCGACGCCACCGAGCTCGAACATGATGCGCCCGGGTTTCACGACCGCGACCCAGAACTCGGGGTTGCCCTTGCCCGAGCCCATGCGGGTCTCCGCGGGCTTTTGGGTGACGGGCTTGTCGGGAAAGACCCGGATCCAGACCTTGCCACCACGCTTGACGTGACGGGTCATGGCGATACGCGCGGCTTCGATCTGGCGAGCGCTGATCCAGCCCGCTTCGAGAGCCTGGATGCCGAAGTCACCGAAAGCCAGCTCCACGCCGCCCTTGGCCATACCGGCCATGCGACCGCGCTGCTGCTTGCGGTACTTCACTTTGCGGGGCATCAACATGATTACTCAGCGTCCTTTCGAAAATGCGGCGTGTCGGTGTGATCTTGGGCCGTGCGGCGCTCGATCTCCTCTTCCACGCTCAGGCGACGCTCGACCTCGTCGTTCGCGGCCAGCAGGTCCGCGGGGTTCACGTCGGTAACGGCCTCTTCGACCGGTGCCTCGTGCTCGACGCGACGGCGTCCACCACCGGCGCGTACGACGCCCTTGGGCACGGCGGGCGTCGCGCCCACCGGCACCGCGTCACCGGCCGCCATGGCCGCCTCGCGCACGATCTTCTCGTCGTTGGTCAACTGGTAGGGCAGGATGTCGCCCTTGTAGATCCACACCTTCACGCCGATGCGGCCCGTGTTGGTGCGAGCCTCGCGAAAGCCGTAGTCGATGTCGGCGCGAAGCGTGTGCAGCGGCACGCGACCTTCACGGTAGGACTCACGACGCGACATCTCAGCGCCACCGAGACGACCCGAGGCCTGAATCTTCACGCCCATGGCGCCAGCCTTCTGGACGGTTTGGATACCGCGCTTCATCGCGCGACGAAACGCCACGCGCCGAAGCAACTGGTCACAGATCCCCTGGGCGATCAGCGCGGCGTCGAGTTCGGGCTGCTTGATCTCTTGGATGTTGAGCGAAATCTTGTTCTTCTGACCGGTGATCTTCTCGAGGTCCTTCTTCAGACGCTCGGCCTCGGCGCCGCGACGCCCGATGACGATGCCCGGACGAGCCGTGTGGATGTCCACGCGGATGCGGTCAGAGTTGCGCTCGATCTCGATACGCGATACGGCCGCGCTCTCGAGTTGCTTGGTCAGGTAGTCGCGGATCTTCCAGTCCTCGATGACGAGGTCCTTGTAGCCGCGCTCCTTGAACCAGCGCGACTTCCAATCCGTCGTGATACCGAGACGGAAACCGTAGGGGTTTACCTTCTGACCCATTAGTTCGTCTCCTCTGTGGTGTCCTCAGACACCGTCTCGTCGCTTGACGCCTCGACGACCGGCTCTTGCTCGGTCATTGCGGTATCGGTCTTTTCGTTCTCGTGTGCGTCGCTCACGTCGCTCTCGGCTTCGGTCGCTTCAGTCGCGTCGATGGCGTCGGTCGCGTCGACGTCGTGCTCACTCGCCTCGACCGCGGTTGACTCGTTATCGAATGATTCGTTCTCACGAGCCTCGGCCTCACGGGCTTCGGCCTCGAGCGCCTCGTTCTCCGCGGCGACCGCGGCGGCGGTCTCGCGCTTGTTGAGGCTGGCGGTCTGGTCGGCGCGACGACGCGAGGTCGACACACGACGAGCTCGCGACGCGGTCGCCTGGGCCGAACGTGAGTTGCGCAGGGTCTCGAGGCGTTCCTCGTCCAGGCGAGACACGATCACCGTGATGCTGCAGGAGCGCTTGCGAATGGCCCCCGCACGTCCGCGCGCACGCGGCGTGAAGCGCTTCATGGTGATGCCTTCGTCGGCGTACGCGGCCGAGACGAAGAGCTCGTCGGCGATCATGGCGTCGTTGTTCACGGCGTTGGCGACGGCCGAGGCGAGGACCTTGCCCACGACGTCGGCGGCCTCGCGGGTCGTGCCCGCCAGGATCTCGCGCGCGGTCGTCACGTCCTCACCGCGGATGAGGTTCAAGACCACGCGGGCCTTGCTCGCGGACATGTGGTAGCCGCGCACCGAAGCGCGCGTCCCGGGGCGTTCGTTGGTCTTGGGACCGGTCATTAGCGCCTACCCGTCTTCTCTTGACCCGCGTGGAACCTGAAGGTCCGCGTGGGAGCGAACTCGCCGAGCTTGTGTCCGACCATCGATTCGTTGCAGAACACCGGTACGTGACGACGACCGTCGTGCACGGCGAAAGTGTGGCCGACCATGTCGGGGATGACTGTCGAACGACGACTCCAGGTCTTGATGACCTTCTTCTCGTTCGCGGCGTTCATCGCGTCGACCTTCTTCAAAAGGTGCGAGTCGATGAAGGGACCCTTCTTTAGGCTGCGTGACATTCTCTACCTACCTCCGCGAGCCGCGTCCACGGCGACGACGAATAATCAAAGCGTCTGATGTCTTTGGCAGACGCGTACGACCCTCTGGCTGACCCCACGGCGATACGGGGTGACGTCCACCGGAAGTCTTTCCTTCACCACCACCGAGTGGGTGGTCGACCGGGTTCATGGCCACACCGCGCGTCTGGGGGCGAATGCCCTTCCAGCGGCTGCGGCCGGCCTTACCGACCTTGATGAGTTCGTGCTCGGAATTGCCCACGATGCCGAGCGTCGCGCGGCAGTCGATCGGGACCCGGCGCATCTCGGTCGAGGGCAGACGAAGCGTGGCGTAGCCGCCGTCCTTGGCGACCAGCTGGACGCTCATGCCAGCGCTGCGGGCCATCTTGCCGCCGCCTCCGGGGCGCAGCTCGACGTTGTGCACCGTGGCACCCGTGGGGATGAAACGCATTGGTAGCGCGTTGCCGGTGCGGATGTCGGCCTTGGGACCGGACTCGACGACGTCGCTCACCTTGAGACCGTTGGGCGCGAGGATGTAGCGCTTCTCGCCGTCGGCGTAGTGCAGCAGGGCGATGCGGCACGTACGGTTCGGGTCGTACTCAATGGCCGCCACCTTGGCGGGCACGCCGTCCTTGTTGCGCTTGAAGTCGACGATGCGATACTGCTGCTTGTGACCGCCGCCGCGGTGGCGCGAGGTCTTGCGCCCGTAGTTGTTACGCCCACCCGTGCGAGGCTTGGGGTCGAGCAGCGACTTCTCCGGGGTCGACTTGGTGATGTCGGCGAAGTCCGAGACCGTCTGGAATCGACGACCGGGGCTGGTTGGTTTGCGGTGGCGCAGTGCCATGACAGTCCTTAGTTCTCGAAGAGATTGATCGTGTCGCCCTGCTTGAGGGTGACGATGGCCCGCTTCGTGGCGGGGCGCGAGCCCACGACACCGGTGCGACGGTTGCGCGTCGTCTTACCCTTGCGGTTGAGAGTGTTGACGTTGACGACCTTCACGTTGAAGGCCTGCTCGACGGCGTTACGCACGTCGACCTTGGTCGCGCGGGGGTCGACGACGAAGACGTAGGTGCCGTTGTCCATCAGGGCGTAGGTCTTTTCCGAGACGACCGGACGGATCAGGATGCTCATGGCGTCGCGCATTACTCGGCCTCTTTCGTGCTGGGCAGGGTGGCGTCGGTGAACAGGATCCAGTCGCAGTCCAAGACGTCGTAGGCGTTGATCTCGCCCGCGTCGATGGTCTTGACGTGGGTGAGGTTGCGAAAGGCGTGAAAGGCCGTCGAGTCGTCTCGCCCGAGTACGACGAGGACCTTGCCCTCGAGGCCCATGGCGGACAGGGCATTGAGCGCCTCTTTGGTCTTGGGGGTCTGCCACTTCTCGAAACTGTCGAGCACGGCGATACGCTCCATGCTCGCCCGGTCCGACAGCGCCGAATACAGGGCGAGGCGGATCATCTTCTTGGGCGTCTTCTGGTCGTACTTGCGCGGCTTGGGCCCTAGGGCGATGCCACCTCCTGGGTAGTGCGGGGCACGGATGGTGCCCTGGCGCGCGTTACCGGTGCCCTTCTGGTTAAAGGGCTTCTTGCCGCCACCGCGGACTTCCTTACGGGTCTTGGTGGACTGGGTGCCCTGGCGTTTCGCGGCGAGCTGGGCCTTTATGACCTGGTGCAGCACGGCCATGTTGGGCTCGATGCCAAAGATCGTCGGCTCGAGGTCGACGCTCGTGAGCGTGGTGCCGTCAAGGGACTTGCGCATGACCGAGTGGGTCTTGGGTTCGAGACGGTCCTTCTTGATCGGACCGCGCAGCGTAAACACGTCGCTCATCGCTTACCTCCGGCCTTCATGGGGTTCTTCACCGAGGTGCGCAGTACGACGACGCCGCCACGCGGGCCCGGGACGGCACCCTTGACGAGTACGAGGTGGCGCTCGACGTCAACGCCGACGACCTCGAGGTTGGTGGTGGTGACCTGACCGCCGCCGTAACGACCGGCCATCTTGGTGCCCTTAAAGACGCGACCGGGGGTCGCGCAGGCGCCGATGGATCCTGGAGCGCGGTGGTGCTTGTGGTTACCGTGGGCGGCACCCTGACCCGAGAAGTTGTGGCGCTTCATGCCACCGGCGAAGCCCTTACCCTTAGAGACTGCGGTGGCGTCGATCATCTCGCCCTTTTCGAGCGTGTCGGCGAGGATCTCCTGGCCGATCTCGTAGCCCGAGACGTCGTCGAGGCGAAGCTCGACGAGCTTCTTGCCCGGGGTGACGCCGGCCTTCTCGAAGTGTCCGAGTTCGGCCTTGGTCATGGTCGAGTTGCGACGCACGCCCCACGTGACCTGCACCGCGGCGTAACCCTCTTTTTCGGGAGTCTTTACCTGGACGACGCGAGCTGGGCTGACGCGTACCACCGTCACCGGTATGGCCCGGTTCTGGTCATCCCAGACCTGGGTCATGCCCACCTTCTCGCCGACGATCGCTTTGGTCGCCACGTGTGCCTCTCTTCATAAAACTGCGTATCGGTTCCTCCGACACACAGACGCTCCGCCGGGCCAATAAACCCGAACGGAGCGCTCGACTGGTTCGGTTCAGCGTTCCCATAAGGGCAACTGAACACATCTCTTGTGTTTCCCCCTCGTAAGGAGGGGCTTTTAACAGTACATCACCGGGCCCCGTGGACGCAAAGGCGCGCACGGGACCCGGCAATTACCGTCAGTTCTGGCGAATCTTGATCTCGATGTCCACGCCGGCGGGAAGGTCGAGACGCTGCAGCGAGTCAACGGTCTTGGCGGAGTGGTCCACGATGTCAAGCAGGCGCTTGTGCACCCTCATCTCGAAGTGCTCGCGGCTGTCCTTGTGCTTGTGCGGTCCACGAACCACCGTGTAGCGGTGCTTCTCGGTGGGCAGCGGCACGGGACCCTGCACGCGGGCGTTGGTGCGCTCGACGGTCTGGACGATCTTGGCCGTGGACTGGTCTAGGACGCCGTGGTCGAAGGCCTTGAGGCGGATTCTGATCATCTGACGGTTGTCGGCCATATCGACTACTTCAGGATCTTTACGACGCGGCCCGAGCCCACGGTGCGGCCACCTTCGCGGATGGAGAAGGTGAGACCCTCTTCCATGGCGATGGGCTTACCCAGGGTGACGGTCATCTCGGTGTTGTCACCAGGCATGACCATCTCGGTGCCGGCGGGCAACTCAATGGTGCCCGTGACGTCGGTGGTGCGGAAGTAGAACTGGGGACGGTAGTTCGCGAAGAACGGCTTGTGACGTCCACCCTCGTCCTTGGTCAACACGTAGACCGAGGCCTCAAAGACCGTGTGAGGGGTGATCGAACCGGGCTTGCACAGCACTTGACCACGCTCGACGTCTTCCTTCTTCGTACCGCGCAACAGTGCGCCCAGGTTGTCGCCCGCGCGGCCCTCGTCGAGGAGCTTGCGGAACATCTCGATGCCGGTGACGGTCGTCTTGGTCGTGTCACGAAGACCCACGATCTCGACTTCGTCGCCGACCTTCACGACACCTTGTTCGACCTTGCCGGTCACCACGGTGCCGCGCCCGGTGATGGACATGACGTCCTCGATGGACATCAGGAACGGCTTCTCGGTCGAACGCACGGGCTCGGGGATGTAGCTGTCGACAGCGTCCATGAGCTCGACGATCTTGTCGCCCCACTCCTTGTCGCCCTCGAGGGCCTTCAGGGCCGAGACGCGCACGATCGGGATGTCGTCGCCGGGGAAGTCGTAACTGGTGAGCAGTTCGCGTACTTCCATCTCGACGAGCTCGAGCAGTTCCTCGTCGTCGACCATGTCGACCTTGTTCATGAACACGACGAGCGCGGGCACGCCGAC
>PKZO01000007.1 GCA_003133125.1 Acidimicrobiaceae bacterium
CAATTGAGCTACCGGCGCGAGATGAGTCTATACCGACGTTCGTTGGCGGCTCATCTGATTAATTGTGCTGGATGGCCTTAACCTCGAGGAATTCTTCGAAGCCATGTTGTCCCAATTCACGTCCGATTCCTGACTGCCTGTAGCCACCAAAGGGAGCAATGACGTTGAAGCTTCCGCCGTTGATCTCGACCTGACCCGTGCGAATCTTTCGCGCCACTTCGAATGCTTTCTCGTCGGTGGCCGCCCACACGCCACCCGCGAGGCCGTAAATCGAGTCGTTGGCGATCGCGATTGCTTCATCTTCGGTGTCGTAGGGAATGATCGAGAGTACCGGACCGAAGATCTCCTCCTGGGCAATGGTCATGTCGTTCGTGACGTCCGAGAAGATGGTCGGTTCGATGTAGTAGCCCTGCTCGAGGCCCTCGGGAGGATTCACGCCACCGCACACGATGCGCGCACCCTCGTCGATTCCTTTGTTGATGTAGTCGCGAACGCGTTGTTGCTGCGCGGCGCTGACGAGAGGGCCAAGCAAGCTGGAGCCGGTGATCGGGTCGGCGGGCGCGAAGGAGGCCGCAGTGGCGACCGCGATGTCCTCAATCTCGGCGAGCTTCGAGCGCGGTACCACCATGCGAGTCAGGGCTGAACAGGTCTGGCCAGAATTCAGGTAGCACTTGAACACGCCGTCAGCGACGGCCTTAGGAATGTCCGCATCCTCGAGGATGATGTTGGCGGACTTGCCACCGAGTTCCAGCGAAACGCGCTTCACCATCTCAGCGGCGATCTGCATCACGCGCTTACCTGCTCGAGTCGAACCCGTGAAGGAAACCATGTCGGTCTTGGGATGGGCGACGATCGCTTCGCCCACCACCGGTCCGGTACCCGTCACCATGTTGAACACACCCTTGGGCAGGCCGATCTCGTGGATGATGTCAGCCAGGATAAAAGCGTTTATGGGGGCGACTTCGCTGGGCTTGACGACGATGGTGCATCCCGCCGCGAGGGATGCCGCGACTTTGTTGGCAATCTGGTGCAGGGGATAGTTCCACGGAGTAATCGCTGCGACGACGCCCACGGGTTCGCGCACCAGTGTGGAGTTGCCGACTTCTTGCTCCCACGTGAACTCCGCGGCGCGCTTGGCGTTGTCGGCGAAAGTCATCGTCGGCAGACCCGCCTGGATGCCCTTGGCGAGCATCAGTGGCATACCGACTTCGTTGGCGATGTCGAGTGCGATCTCGTCGGAACGTTCGGCGAGCTTCTCCGATATTCGAACGAGGAATTCGCCGCGCTCCTTCGGACTCGTGTTGGCCCACGCGGTGAACGCCGCCGCGGCGGCTTCGACGGCAAGGTTGGCTTCTTCAACGGTGCCCGCGGGAACGGTCGCGTAGAGTTCGCCGGTTCCCGAAGACGTCACCTCAAGCTTTTCGCTCGAGGTGGCCTTCACCCATTCGCCGTTGATGTAAAAAGAGTCACGAACGATTGTCATGAGCATTTCCCCCTTCAGGCCCTGCAGGGCTGTCTGAGCGAAATCTACACGTCAAATTCGGTTCCGATTCCCCCCCGAGATCGCGCGACGGATAATGAGGTGAGTAGTCAACGTGGGGTGAGCGACGGGGGTCGAACCCGCGACCTCCAGGACCACAACCTGGCGCTCTAACCAACTGAGCTACGCCCACCAAGACTTCTAAGTATTGCACAAGGGCTACAGCCCTTCACCCCGGCGAATTGGTTGTTCGGTACGATTGACGTAGGCCCCTGTAGCTCAACTGGATAGAGCAGACGGTTTCTACCCGTCAGGCTGCGGGTTCGACTCCTGCCGGGGGCGCAACTGGTCCTAAGCCGCGCCACGGGACTTGACCCTGCGTTGGGCGAAGGGACCTGTGTAACTTCATCTCAAATTCATCGCGTGCTGTTGGAATTGCTGACGTCGAAAGACTAGGTTTCCATTCAAAGTTAAAGGGGATGGGGAACCGTGGCTTTGATCGTAGAACCGGCCAATCGCGCGCCTGAAAAGGGCCTCAAGTCTGGCGCGCTTGGGTTGATCTCAAGTGTGGTCATCGGCATTGCCTCGACCGCGCCCGCGTACAGCTTGGCGGCGACGCTGGGCTTCGTGGTCGTGGCGATTGGCTTGCAGGCTCCGATCGTGACGATACTCGCGTTCGTTCCGATGTTCTTCGTCTCGATTGCGTTCCAACAGATGAACAAGGCCGATCCCGACTGCGGGGCCTCGTTCACCTGGGCCACGCGGGCCTTCACGCCACGAGTGGGTTGGATGGGTGGCTGGGGAGTGCTTATGGCGGACATCATCGTCATGGCGAGCCTCGCTCAAATCGCGGGTCAGTACGTCTTTGACCTCTTTAACGCCACGGGAATCGGTAACGACGCGTCGAGTCCGTGGGTGCTGCTCGTTGGCATCGCGTGGATCATCTTCATGACTTGGATCTGTTACGTGGGGATCGAAGTCTCGGCCAATTTCCAAAAGGCGCTTCTCGGCATCGAACTGACGATGCTGACGGTTTTGTCGGTCTGGGCACTGATCAGGGTGGGTAACGGCAGCGCTCCGGTCGGCCATCTCGTACCGGCCCTTAGTTGGTTCAATCCCTTTGCGGTCAAGCACTTCAGCAATTTCGTCGTGGGACTTTCGCTCATGCTGTTCATCTATTGGGGTTGGGATACCGCGCTCAACCTCAACGAGGAGACCGCCGACGCCGAAACCGTGCCGGGCAAGGCGGGCGTCATCTCGACGTTCTTCCTGCTCGGTATCTACGCGTTGGTGATCCTCGCGGTGCAGTCTTTTGCTGGGATTGGTTCAAATGGAATTGGGCTTGGTAATTCAGCCCACGCGAACGATGTGCTTTCCATCTTGGGTCCGGCGATCTTCGGGCACTCGACGTTCGCGTCGATCCTCTCGCATCTTTTGTTGCTGATGGTTCTGTCGTCGGCCGCCGCGTCGACCCAAACGACAATTTTGCCCACCGCGCGAACCCTCCTATCCATGTCCGTGCACAAGGCGGTGCCCGACGTTTTTGCCAAGATGCATAGGCGCTTCCTCACGCCGACGGTAGCGACCGTCACCTTCGGAGTGGTGTCGATTGTGCTCTATGTCATCATGAACTTCATCTCGGCTGGTGCGGTGATCGTCGACTCGGTCTCCGCCCTCG
>PKZO01000063.1 GCA_003133125.1 Acidimicrobiaceae bacterium
ACCGGAGATCGCTGGTGTCGGAAGCCCGACGTCACAGGAGTGCAACCTCGCATTGGCGGTTAACTGGCTGAGCCGGGCTGGTGTCAGCGTGGCGACGCCAACGATCCGAATTGAGTCTCGCATATTGGAGCCTTCGGCACCAAAGCTCCGTGAACGCGAGCATCCAACCGCTGGTCGTTACCTCGCGCACTTTCTGGGACGAACCCCGGCGTCAGCGACTCGAGGAATCAACCGACGCCCACTTTTGAAGTAAAGGTTACTTGACAATCGTGAAGATGTTAAGTAACCTTTACATCATGAAGAACTCGCTCCGAGACCAGCGCACGCAGCGGGGCCTTTCGCAAGCTGAGCTGGCAGCGGGCCTCGGTGTCTCACGCCAGACGGTGATTGCGATCGAGAGCGGTCGGTACTCGCCCTCGTTGCCCTTGGCGTTTCGTATCGCCAAGTACTTCAACGTGACGGTCGACACGATGTTCGATCCTGAAGAGGAGGTGGAACAATGAAGGGTAACAAGGGTTCACGTTGGTACGCTCCTGTCACGGTGATCATCGGAGGTTCAATCATCGCGCTAGCCGTTGGTATCGGTCATGGCTCGTCGAAAGCGCTGATCACCCAGATAATCACGTTAGTGCTCGGTATCGGCTACTTCTTGCTCACGCGAAGTAACTCTGACGTCGGGACAATCTACGGGGGGCGAGCCGACGAACGCCAGCATCTGGTGTATCTGCGAGCGAGCGCTACGGCGTTACGAGTCATGCTGGGGGCCGCGTTTGTTTGTGCGGTCATAACGGTCGCACTCAATGACAACTACTGGCAATCTGATGTGATCGGCAGTGTGGGCGGTGTCGCGTTCCTGGTTTGTCTCGCGGCGTACGGAGACGACGACGACGATAGGGCTCATGATTCAGAGGAAGCAATGCGTGACGAGACGGTCCGTAAGGCAGATGAATCGAGATGGGAGCACGACGAATGAGGAAACCAGCTATCCGGTTTACTTCAACATGGGTCATCGTGCTTCTGACGGCAGTGGTGGTCGCGACGGTCACGCTTGTGGTAACTCTCACCGGCCAGGGTCAAAATGTTGTCACTTCACGACTCTTGACCGCCTCCGACCTTCCCGCTGGCTGGACGGTCGTCGCCTCGCAGCCTTCGACGCTTGACTTGCCGAAGAGCAAGTGCCTTTCTGGGTTGCCCACCAAGTCGACGGCGAATATCACCAGCGCCTCGGTATCCTTCGCCGAGCGCTCGGGGCTCCCGGGTCTTGGGGAGTATCTGGCGACTGGCGCGACGATCATGTCGGGCTACGCGAGGAGCGTGCGCGCCTTGGCGACATGCCATTCGCTGACTTTCACCCAGAACAAGAAGACGATCCAGGCCACGATTTCACCAATTCCATTGCCGGTGGTGGGATCTGCTTCGGCGGCCTACTCGTTGCGGTTCAGCGTCGCAGGCTTCCCCATCGTTGTTGATATCGCACTGTTTCGAACTTCCAGGTATCTCGGAGAGGTCATCTTCTCAGACAGCGTTCCTCCGCAAACGACGGCCCTCGGAGCCCTGGCACGAGCGGCCGCCGAGAAGGCCAATGGCAAGATCGTGAAGGTACCCGCGATCTCGATCGTGTCGGTTCCGGTGCTCATCGCCCACACCACTATGGGGGACGTTGGCTACCGGGAGTTCGGGAGCGGCCCGCCGCTGGTCTTGATCACGGGCTACGGCGGAACTATGGAATCATGGGACCCCCGGTTTGTCGACGCCCTGGCCCAGCACCACCGCGTCGTGATCTTCGACAACGCAGGAATCGGCAAGACACACTCGTTGGCGACGCCGCTCACCATCGACGCGATGGCGAGTCAGACGAGTGCGCTGATCGATGCGTTGGGACTCAAGAATCCTGACGTCCTGGGCTGGTCGATGGGCGGCATGATCGCCCAGGCGTTGACCGTTGAACACCCCGCTCAGGTCGCCCGACTGGTCCTCTGTGCCACGTTCCCGGGGACCGGCACCGTGAAGCCCACACAAGCCGCGATCAATGATCTGAAGAGCACGAACTCCACCAAGGTACTGTCAGCCCTCTTCCCGTCGGACCAAACCGCAGCGAAGGAGGCCTTCGGAATCGCCACCGGGAACTACCCTGCGTCGTCGCCCGCTCCTTCGGTCGTGGTTGCAGCCCAAACGTACGCAGTCGATGAGTGGTTCGCTGGCCGCGACTCGGCCGGGGGCAAGACCGCAAACATCAACGTGCCCACGCTCGTCGCCGACGGCAGCGTTGACCGCCTCGATCCAGTCGTCAACGCCCACCGGCTCGTTTCTCAGATTCCAAAGGCGAAGCTCGAGCTCTACTCCGACGCCGGTCACGCCTTCCTCTTCCAAAAGGTGATCACATTCGTTCCTACGATTGAGGCGTTCCTCAATACGCACTGACCAGGCTCTGGTCGGACAAGGTTGTGATGCTCAAATGCCTGTGAGTGCGGTGGCCCGACTTCACAGTTTTGCCACCTTGCACTGGCGTTTGGGTTAAGCCGTGTGAGTTCTGTTCTGCGGCCCGACGTGACAGATCTGCCACCTTGCACTGGCGACTCAACTCGGATCAGGTCTGACTGGTGTCGGAGGCCCGACGCCACCGGAATGCAACCCCTCACTGGCGCCTAATCGTTTGATGAGGCGTGCGCCGTCTCTCTAAGTGAGCAATCTATTTGTAAACGTCTCGACGATGCCCGATCGTTACTACGACAATCAACAGAACTCCGTCGTCGATTGTGTAAATAATGCGATAGTCACCGACAC
>PKZO01000076.1:0-122 GCA_003133125.1 Acidimicrobiaceae bacterium
TGGTGGTGTTGCTCGGGACCGTCTTTCCTCTCCTCTACGAAGCCGTCAACGGCACCCAGGTCACCGTGGGCACTCCCTACTTCGCGACGATCGCGGCCCCACTGAGCGTGGTGCTGCTCGCC
>PKZO01000076.1:162-10071 GCA_003133125.1 Acidimicrobiaceae bacterium
GGCATCGTCGTACTCGCGATCGGCATCGTAGTGTCGACTTCTTACACGCAACGCTCCGAGGTGACCCTCGCCTCGGGCCAGAGCACCGTCGTTGACTCCCAGTTCGTCTCCTTCGCGGGCTTTCACGTCGTGAAAGACGCCCTCGAGACGGCGACGCAGCTGGTCGTCACCGTCGACGGTCACGCGCTTCGCCCGGCCGTGACCACGTTCCACGGTCGCGCGACGACCGTGGGCACTCCCGCCATTGACTCGAACCTCCTGCGCGACGTCTACGTGACCTTTGACGCCGTGGGCGGCAACGGCACCACCTCGGGGGCCCAGGTCCAGAACAACCTGCCCGCCGGGTCGGTCGTACTCGGGGTGACCGTCGAACCTCTGCTCGCGTGGCTGTGGATCGGGGGGCTCATGGTGGGACTCGGGGCGGGCCTGTCGTTCCTTCGACGACGTCACGTCGAGGAGCCGACCTCGTGAAAAGGACCGTGCTGGTCTCTTCGCTCGCCGCGCTCGTGGTCGTGGTCGCTTTCAGTATCTTCTTGGGCACGCGCCAGCCCGTGACCGACGCCACCGACGTGACGAGTCCCCTGCTCGGACAGGTCGCGCCAAACCTCTCGGGCACCAAGCTCGGCGGGGGTCACTGGTCACTGGCGTCTCAGCGCGGTCGCGTCGTGGTGGTGAACTTCTGGGCGTCGTGGTGCGGGCCGTGCCAGGTTGAGGCGCCCAACCTCTCGAGCTTCGCCTGGCAGGAGAGGAACGCCCGCGTCGAGGTGATCGGGGTGGTCTTTAACGACACCCTGGACGCCGCGAAGGCCTTTTCCGCGCACTACGGCTCGCTCTATCCCTCGATCCTCGATCCGGGTGGGGCGATCGCCAACCGTTACGGCGTCGAGTCGCCGCCCACGACCTTCGTGATCAACGCGCGTGGGCGCGTCGTGGTGACTCTCGTCGGTGCGGTCCGGTTATCCCAGTTGGATTCGGTCCTCAAGCGGTTGCGCGCATGAGGTTCCTGGGTTCGTTCTGGTTGTGGGTCGGCGCGCTCGTGCTCGTGGGCGGCCTCGCGTTCACGCTCACCCCGAGCCAGCCCAGTGCCGCGACGCGCGTTGCCCACCTCGAGTCGCTCGTCAAGTGTCCGAGCTGCGAGGACCTGTCAGTCGCCCAGAGCAACGCCACCACGGCGGTGGCGGTGCGCCACGAGATCAGCGCCGACGTCGCGGCGGGCATGTCGGACAACCGGATTCTCACCTCGATCGAAGACGCCTACGGACCTTCGATCCTGTTGAGCCCACCCACGTCGGGTCTCGGNNGGACTGCGACTGCTAAGAAGACAGCGATGAGCCGCGCGCGCGAGCAACTGGTGAACGAGGTCGCCCTGCGCGAAGCGTCACTCTTTGACGCGCAGCGCGAACTCGAGAGCGGCGAGCTCTCGCCCGAGCAGTTCGCCGCCATCGAGCGGCGCGAGCACGAGGCGATTCGTGCGGCGAAGCGTTCGCTGGCTGAACTCGACGAGACGCCAGGGTCCGCCCAGGCGAGGCGCGTGCGAAAGAAGCGCTGGCTCGTGCTCGGAATTGGCTGTCTTCTCGCCGCGGTGCTCGTGCTGCTCTGGTCGGCGGTCTCGCCTCGCCAGGCGGGCAACTCAGCGACGGGCGACCTCAACCTCAGTAACGCCCAGAAGGTCCGCCAGTACCTGAACGAGGCCGAAGCCGACATCGCCAACGGCAACGCCACGACCGCCCTTGACGCCTACCAGAGCGTGCTCGCCCTGGACGCGAAGAACGTGCCCGCGCTCACCCAGGTGGGCTGGCTCGAGTTCTCGGCGGGTAGCTCNNTACGGCATCGTCGCGGATTCGACGCCGGGCAACCAGGCGCTCGCCAAGTCCGAGTTCGAGGTCTTCCTCGCGCTCAAGCCCTCGGCGGGTCAACTCGCGATCGCCAAGCCCTTCCTCGCAAAGTTGGACCTGCACACCTAGGGGTGTCCGAGCGCGACGACCACGAGCGCCCCACAGGCTCCCGCGAGAAGAATGGCGCTCACGGTACCGCGTCGCAAGACAAAGAGCCAGGCGAGTCCCGCCAGCGCGAAGGGGATCTGCCAGAGGTGACCGAGTAGAAGCGCGAGCGGGATCGACGAGCCCGCGATCGAGCCAATGACGCAGGGTCCTGACCCGCGCAAGAACGCCGCCGCCGTCTTATTCGTGCGCAGCTTTTCGAAGTGCGACGCGCCCACCAGGATGAAGAGGAACGAAGGCACGAAGGCGACGGCACTCGCGAGCAACGCGCCGAGGAGACCGCGCGCGGCGTAACCAACGACCGCGACGGTCAGTACGACCGGTCCCGGGGTGAGTTGACCCAGCGCCACCGCGTTCAAGAACTGCGTACCGGTCATCCAGTGGTAGGAACTCACGACGTCGTGCTGCATCAAGGGCACGATGACGAACCCGCCACCGTAGGAGAGCGCGCCGACCTTAAGCGCGACCCACGCGAGCGCCCCGAGACTACCCGCAGCCCCGAGGTGCGCGATCGAGAACGTCGCCAGGCCCGGCAGCTGACTGCGCTCGGGCCGGGCGTGGCGAAGCGTCTCGAAGAGACCCGCGAGCAGGATCGCGAGAATGAGAAACGGTGCCGCGAGTGAAGTCACGAGCACGCCCGCGAGTGCGTAGCCCACCCAGCGAGCGCTGGTGGCGCGCGAGTCTCTTACCCGTCGCCAACTGGGAAGGCCCAACAGGTGCGCGGTGCGAAGCGCAATCGCGGGCACGGCGGCGCCCGCGCCCAGTGACGCACCGAGGATCCACAGCGGGGGATGTGACTCGAGAAAGAGTGACGCGAGAGCGACGATCATCACGAGGCCCGGGGCAATGAAGCAGAGACCACCCAGAATCCCCCCGAGACGTCCGCGCGCTCGCCAGGCGCAGTAGATCGCCAGTTGGGTCGACGCCGGACCCGGTAAGAGGTTGACCGCGGTGGTGGCGTGTTCGAAGTCCTCGACGCTCAGCCAGTTGTTCTTCTCCACGCAGAGTGAACGCAATAGACCAATGTGCGCCGAAGGTCCACCGACACCAATGATGCCCAACCACGACCATTGGCGAAGAATGGTCCAAAGGCTGACGGCGTGTGGATCCCGTCGACGGTCGTTGCTGGCGCCGCGAATGAGAGCCCTAGACGGTGACTCGACAGACTTCGTCGCCGCGGGCGCGAGACGTGAGCGTCACCGTGGTGCGCTCGGCGCCGAGTCCCTCGAGCATGCCCGAGATGAGCCCGCGGTCAACCGCGCAGAGCACCGGGTGGTGCTGGGCCGCGGATCCGAAGGGGCAGTTCTCTGAAACCACGCTCTGTTCGAGTTCGTGTTCCTCAGCGCGCGCGGCAAAACCGTGCGCGGTGAGCAGTCCGGCGATCGAGGCCATGGCGGTCTTCACCGAACGCGACGAATCGGTGGGCATAACCGCTGCTCCCAGGGTGCGCCCGTAGTCGACACCCACGTCGTGGGACATCTGTTCGGCGGCGTCGGGCCCGAGCCGCTCGAGGGCCATCTCCAAGAGGGCAACGAGCAGGGCGTCGCGACGCATCGAACCGTCTAGGACGAGCGTGTCGTCGATGACGCGATAACCCTTGGCGGGACGGCCCACGGTCGTCTTTCGCACGTTGTCGTAGGTAACGTACCCGCCCTCGGCGAGACGCTCGAGGTGGTGGCGAACGACGTTGGCGTGCACGTGACAGTGCGTGGAGAGCTCGGCCGCGGTCGCCCCGGGGTTCTCGCGCACGAAGAAGTAGATCTTGCGTCGGGTGTTGTCCCCGAAGGAGTGGGTCAAACTGGTGACGTTCGCGCTGAAGAGGGCCGGATCAACCTCGTTGTCATGCTGAGTCGTACTCACGCTGGAAGTCTACGAGTCACGGGTCGAGCTTCGACGGTAACCTCTAGGGTCTAAAGAAGGATATTTTTCGTGGCGATAGACCCCGCAGTACTCCAGCAATTGGCCCGAATCGTCGAACCCCAGCTGGTGCGCACGCTGAGCGAACTCGGTTTCCTCGGCCAGGTCGATGAGGTGAACGGTGCGCTGCGCGTGGAACTGGTCCTTCCCGTGACCAATTGGCCCAACCTTTCGCTGATCGAAGCGTCCCTTGGGTCAGTCGCCCCCGGGGCGAGCGTCGTAGTGCGAGCAATGGACGATGAGGAAAAACTCGGGCTTCGCAATTTCTTGCGAGGCGAGATGGCGGGCGACCCGGGCCNNCACGGCGCCGACGCGTCACCGAAGTTCCTCGACAAGCTCTCCAAGACCCGCGTGCTCGGCATCTCCTCGGGCAAGGGCGGGGTCGGCAAGTCCTCGGTGACCGTGAACCTCGCGATCTCACTCGCCCAACTCGGCTACCAGGTTGGCGTGCTCGACGCCGACGTCTACGGTTTCTCGCTGCCCAAGATGCTCGGCGCCGCCAACGACCCGATCGTGCTCGGTGACACGGTCATCCCCACCCTCGCCCACGGCGTGCGCTGTGTCTCGATGGGCTACTTCGTGCCCGACGAGCAACCGGTGATCTGGCGCGGACCCATGTTGCACAAGGCGATCGAACAGCTCGTCACCGAGGCGTGGTGGGACGAGCCGGACTTTCTCTTGATCGACATGCCCCCGGGAACGGGTGACGTCGCGCTCACGCTTTCTGAGGTATTGCCGCGCATCGAGATGTACGTCGTCACCACGCCCCAGGCGGCCGCCCAGCGCGTCGCCCAGCGCTCGGCCTACGCCGCGCGCAAGTTGAAGTTGTCAGTGCGCGGGGTCATCGAGAACATGAGCTGGTTCACCGGTGATGACGACAAGCGCTACGAGATCTTCGGTTCGGGAGGGGGAAAGCGCATCGCCGACGAACTGGGCGTCGCACTGCTCGGCCAGATCCCCCTCGAGACCAGGCTTCGCGAAGGCGGCGACACGGGAGATCCAGTCGTGGTGGCGAGTCCCGACAGCGAGGTCGCCCAAGCCTTCGTCGCCCTCGCCCACGCGGTTGCGGCGCAGGGTCCCGCGCGCGTCTATCGTCAAGAACTCAGACTGGTCTGACCGGTCCGGTCATCAAGGGGGTTCCATGGAGTTAGAGGGAAAGACGGCGGTCATCACGGGCGGGGCGAGTGGCATTGGCCTCGCGACGGCGCGGCGTCTCGCGAGCTCGGGCGTGAACCTGGTGCTCGGTGACATCGAGGACGCCGCGCTCGATGGAGCGCTTGAGGGACTGACGAAGGAGGGCGCCAAGGTGGTGGGCGTGCACTGTGACGTCGCCAACGAGGACGACGTCGTGGCGCTGCGCGATAAGGCGCTCGCTGAGTTCGGCGGTGTCCATATTGTCTTTAACAACGCCGGCGTCGTAGGTGGGCCCACCATTGGAACCCCCAAGAAGGTCTGGGACTGGGTCTTTGGCATCGACATTGGCGGGGTCGTCAACGGCATCAACGCCTTCGTGCCGTACTTCCTCGAACAAAACGAGGGACACGTCGTGAACACCGCCTCGATCGCGGGTCTGGGTGGCGTGCCGGGAACGGGCGCTTACAGCGCGAGCAAGTTCGCCGTCGTGGGACTTTCCGAGAGCTTGTTCCATGAACTCGCCATGACGGGCAAGAACGTCGGGGTCTCGGTGCTGTGCCCCGGTTTCGTGCGCACTCGTATCAACGAGTCGCACCGCAACATGCCCAACGAACTCATCAGTTACAACGAGGATCCGATGGTGAAGATCGTCAACGACGTGGCGTTTAACGCAGTGAACAACGGCATCGACCCGGTTGACGTCGCCAAGGCGGTCGAGGACGCGATTCGCACAAACGAGTTTTGGATCCTCACGCACGAAAGAGTGGCGTTAAGCATGACCGAGCAGCGTCTCGAATGGATGAAGGGTGGCCGCCCCCTCATGATCAACCTCGAAGCGGCGACGAAGGCCTAGCGGCTACTCCGTGATTCATCGAATATTATCGATATATATCGATAATATTCGGTAGGGCGTTTCACTGGGGGCATGGACCTCGGACATCCTCTGCGAGTCGTCACCACGACGGTTGACGGTGACGTTCTGCGCGTGCTGGCACGTAGCGAGGGTGACTTCACCGCGCCGACGATCCAGCCTATGGTCGGTGAGCATTCGGTCGATGGCGTTCGTCGGAGCCTCAATCGACTGAGCGAACAAGGGATTGTTGCGCGTCGTGGTGCGGGGAATGCTTCGCTTTACGCGCTCAATCGACGCCACCTCGCAGCTTTGCCGATCATCGAACTCGCCGGTTTGAATTCCACCTTCCTCGAGCGAGTTCGACGCCAGTTTTCTTCGTGGGAGGACCGTTGTGTGTTCGCGGCGCTCGTTGGCTCGGCGGCGAAGGGGGGAATGAGAGTGAATAGTGATATCGATATCGCTGTGGTGCGACCTACGGGCCTTGATGATGGGAATGAAAGATGGGAAAGTCAGCTTGACGAACTTCTCGGCCTTGTCGAAGGATGGACCGGGAATCAAGCCAACATTCTTGCTTTGAACGATGAGGGCATCGATGAAGCGCTGCGCTCGGGCGATCCCGTGCTACGTATTATCGCCGAGGAAGGTATGGCGCTCGCCGGACCGGCTCAGTATCTTCGAAACCGTTTGGCAGCGCTACTTGACTAATGGCTCGATCACACGCCAAGGTCGTGTCATGTGGTCCCACCACGAGCAGAACACGACTGAGAAAGTCGCGTGGTTGCTCAGTGCTGCCGATCTCCTCGCCAAACGGGGCATGAACGGCGACGATTCGCTACTTGACTCCTACGTCTCACTGTGCGTACTCGCGGGGATCGCCGCCAGTGACGTTGTTTGCTGCGCGCACGGGTACGCACCCTTCGGGCAACGCCCTCGGGGACGCGATTGCAATTTTTTCAAAAGAGTGTCCTTCTCTCGGTCGCCACCTCGGTGCGCTCGTCCAGATGAAGACGCGAGCGGCCTAGAGCGAAATGCCGTCTTCCAAGGCTGATGGCACGCGCGCCGAGAGCGGCGCTGGCGTTGGGTGAGTACGCGTCATCCATCACGCCGTTGTTCAATCGGGCAACTGAATAAGTTCTACGTATAGTTCGCTGGGCAAGCGCCTATCGGTCGACGCCGCTCGGCAGTTGGTCAATGGGCCAGTCAAGCAGGTCAACCGCTCGCCGACACGCGTACCGGTCGGTCATGCCCGCGACGTAGGAGACCGCTTCGAAGAGCGCCTCGTTCACCGAAGCCACCTCGCCACCGCGTTCGGCGACGTCAGGAATCAACTGTGGATGAAGGGCGAAGTACTCGACGAGCGCGCGCAACATCGCCACGACCGCCGAGGCCTGTTGACGCGACGCGCCGCGCAGATAGATCGACTCGTAGTTGAAGTGGCGAAAGGCACTGAGCGCCTCGGCGTGCGAAGCGTCCATCCCGATCACACCCGTCGTGCGGATCGTGCGGACCATGGCGTTGATGAAGGTGCCCAGTTGGTGGCCGCGTTTCTCGCCGCATCGCTTGGCGACGATGGCCGGTAGGTCCTCGGGCTTGACGATGCCCGCNNGAGACCGCGTCCTCGAAGTCATGACAGACGTAGGCAATTCGGTCAGCCCAGCTCACGACCTCCCCTTCGGGCGTGGCGGGTGCGGGGCGTGACCACGAGTGGTTCCTAATGCCGTCGAGGGTCTCGGTACAAAGGTTGAGGTCCAAGAGCGCAACGTCCGCGCCCCAGAGTGCGTGATCAAAGCCACCTTCGACGAAGGGATCGAGTGCCTCCTCGCTCGCGTGACCTCCGGGACCGTGACCACAGTCGTGACCAAGCGCGATGGCTTCGGTGAGCGCCACGTTAAGGCCTGACGCGCGCGCGATGCCCGTGGCGACCTGGGCGACCTCGAGCGCGTGGGTGAGTCGAGTGCGCATGTGGTCCTCGGGAAAGACGAAGACCTGGGTCTTTCCCGCGAGACGACGGAACGACGCACTGTGCAAGATGCGGTCGCGGTCGCGCTCGAAGCACGTGCGGAATTCGTCGGGTTCCTCCTCGCGCGCACGGTTGCCCGCCTCGTGCGAGCGGGTCGCTCCGGGCACGAGCAGTTCGTCGAGTTGACGTTCACGCGCGCGAAGTGTACCGGTGACAGTTGGGTCCGGGAGCTGGGCCGGTTCAACGCACGCGCTCGAGTCCTCGTGGGCGATCACGACGTCGTCCGAGGCCCCCTCGTAACCCGACATCGTCGCCGCCCAGCGCAGGCTTCGCTCAGATACCGGTTCGTTGTCCACGTCTCTATCATGCCCCAGCGCCCTAACATGGGTTCGTCGCCACTGGGGCAGAGGAGTCGTAATGGATATTCGAATTGGCATCGTGCAGTCAATGAAGGAACTCGACATCGAGCTCCCCGAGAGCGCCAATCGCGAAGAGATCATGAAAGAGGTCGAGGCCGCCCTCGGCACCGACAAGATCCTCTGGCTCACGGACCGCAAGGACCGACGCGTGGGCGTACCCGCATCGCGCATTGCCTACGTCGAGTTCGCGACCTCCTCGAGCGAACGCATCGTGGGCTTCGGCACGGACTGAACCCAGGGCCAGTCCGTGATCGACTACCACCTTCACCTCTGGCCTCACTCGGAGTCCTCGGTCTCCTATCAGATCGACCAGATCGCCGCGTACTGCGAGGAGGCCGCCACCCACGGCGTCACTGAACTCGCGCTCACCGAGCACACGCACCGTTTCGTGGACGTTGCATCGCTGGTGGGCCCCTTCTGGCTGAAGTTCGGTCACGAGCCGACGAGTACGGCGATGGCCGAGTACTTCGATTGGCACGCGCGCAACTCGCTGGAGGACTACGTCAACCTGGCCGTCGCCGCGCAGGAACAAGGACTGCCCGTGAAGGTGGGTCTCGAGGTGGACTACTACCGCGGTCAGATGGACGAAGTGGCCGAACTTCTCGCCCAGTACCCCTTTGACGTGCTGATCGGTTCGGTGCACTGGCTCGACACCTGGCAGTTCGACGACTACGAGAATCCCGTGCACCGACACGAGTGGGACGTGCGCGACGTCGACCAGGCCTGGTCGGACTACGCCCAGCGCATCGGCGAACTGGCCTCGACCAAGTCGGTCGACGTCCTCGCGCACCCCGACCTCATCAAGGTGGCGGGCTTCATCTCCTCGGACCCGGGCCAGTTCTGGGAGCAGATGTCGGGCGCCGCTAAGAGTGCTGACGTGTCGATCGAGTGCTCGTCGGCGGGCTGGAAGAAGCCGGTCGCCGAGCAGTATCCCGCGCAGGGTTTCCTCGACCACCTGGTCGGCGCGGGCCTCACCTTTACGACCGCGAGCGACGCGCACGGACTCGAACGCGTAGGCGAGCGGGCGGGCGACCTGGCGGAGCTCTTAGAAGCAAGAGGCGTGCACGAACTCGCCACCTACACGAGGCGCCAACGTTCGATGGTCGGGCTGCGCTAGTTCATGGCGACGCTCGTTGAACTCGCGAACCTTCGCACCGACCTCGACGAGTCGACGACTGACCATCTGCTTCGCCTGACCGCGTCGTGGTCGTTGCTCGCGGACCTCTCGTTCTCTGACTTACTCCTGATGGCACGCACGGACGAGGCGTCGCCCACAGAGCACGCGAACTTCGTGGTGCTCGGACAGATGCGCCCGAACAATCGCGCGACGATCCTCAACGACGACCTCGTGGGCACGACCCAGCAATCCGGGTCCTGGCCCCTCGTGCGTTTGGCCTTCGAGAACGGCACGCGCATGGTGGGCGAAGTGAAAGTCGACACCATCGAAGAAGTGGTGCCGGTCTGGTGCGTACCGGTTCGATTCGACGGGCGAATCGTCGCGGTGATGGTCCGGCTCCAGGGGCCCCTGCGTGGTCCGGCCTCGCTCTACGAGCAGGCCTACTTGTCGGTCTTCGTACGCCTGTGTGCGATGGTGGCCGATTCGACGTTCCCCTACCGCGAGGACGA